>JADZAX010000428.1 GCA_020852405.1 Verrucomicrobiales bacterium | reverse complement strand
GCCCAACACGGCGACCACGTCGCTCATGAGGTGACCCGGCAGAATTTCGGGGAGAATGCTCAAATTGACAAAACTGGGGCTGCGGATTTTGAGACGGTAAGGTACTCCGCCTCCACGACTGTTGATGTAAAAACCAAGTTCGCCCTTGGGATTCTCAGCCGCAAAATACACTTCCCCCACCGGCGCATCGAGCCCTTCGGTGACGAGAATAAAATGATGGATGAGTTCTTCCATCTTCATGAGGACCTTCTCTTTGCCAGGAAGGCGGTTCTTCGCATCGACCACGTTGATCGGCCCATCCGGCAGCGTTTTGATGACCTGACGCAGAATGTGCACACTTTGGCGCATTTCTTCCATGCGCACCAGATAACGGTCAAAGCTGTCGCCGTGCTCCCCTACCGGAACTTCAAAATCATACTGCTCGTAGTCGAGATAAGGCACCGCTTTGCGGAGATCGTGATCAACTCCCGAGCCTCGGAGATTGGGTCCACTGAGCCCCCAGGCGACGGCCCGCTCCCTGGAGATGATGCCGACATCCTTGCAACGGTCGAGGAAAATCTTGTTGCGGGTCAAGAGCTTGTCGACCTCCTCCAGCGCGGGAAGAAACTGGTCACAAAACTTGGCAAGCGCCCCGACGAAACCCTCCGGCAGATCCCGAATCTGACCTCCCACCCGGGTGTAGCTGGTGGTGAAGCGCGCCCCGGTGAGCTGCTCGCAGAGATTGTAAATGTACTCCCGCTGGGTGAAAGTGTAGAGGAACACCGTCATCGCACCGACATCCATCGCGAAAGCCCCCAACCCCAGCAGGTGCGCCGAAATACGGGCAATCTCGCAACAAAGGACCCGAATCGCCTTGCCTCGGGCGGGCAACTCCCACCCCATCAGCTTTTCAACAGCCAACGCGTAGGCAACGTTGTTGGCGAGAGGCGCCAGGTAGTCAAGCCGGTCCGTGTAGGGCACGAACTGGTTGTATTGCATGTTTTCCGCAATCTTCTCATCGCCCCGATGCAGGAAACCCACGTCCGGAGTGGCCTTGGAAATCCCTTCCCCATCCATCTCCAAGACCACGCGGAGAACCCCATGGGTCGCAGGATGCGAAGGCCCCATGTTGAGGATCATTTTTTCCCCAACCAGGTCCTCCATGGGCTGGAAATGCCCTTGCTCTGCCGCCAATTGACCGGCAAGCAGCGCCTTGGCGGCGGAGTCGGGAGCCTCGATTTCGTGGATCGTCGTGGTGGACATGGGCCATGTGGCCTTTTCAGGCCGGATTCAGGCAGCAGAATTTCTGCCCCTTCCATCGTCGGTGACTATGATTCCGGGGGCGGTAAGGGGCAACACGAATTTGTGAAATTTTTCACAAGGCCCGAAAACAAAGGAAAGGCGCCCCATTCCGGCCATTCCTACAAAGACCGAGCTATATTATAATGGAAAAAAAGCCACCGGAGCCGAGTTTACCCCATGACGAATGAATCCATGGAAAAACCCTCGGGGCCCAAGAAGCTGTTTACCAGCCTTCTGGTGGGCATTGTTGGCCTCATTGCCGGCGTTTACCTCCTGAATCCAACAGGTTTGAGCCTTGATACGGCTTTTGATAATGTGCCGTTTCTCGGCAATCTCGACGAAGCCACTGCTATCGGCCTGCTGCTCAGTTGCTTGGCCTACTTTGGTTTGGATCTGAACCGCATTTTCGGTATCTTCGGGTTCGCCCGCAACAAGACCGCCGAGAAGAAACCATCCGGCCCGGTCGGCGGCATCCGCGAAGCCCAAGGTCGGGTGGTGAACGAAAAATAGGACACCCCTGACCCAGCCGGACCTTCGGCAACCGGGACGCTTACGGTGCCACCTGAGCCGTGTCCGAGGGGATCGCGACGGTTTGCGGTGGACTGGAAGGCGGCGGCGCGCCCGGCGATTCCTCCTCTTGGGGCAGGTAAGCGGCTTTGCGGTCGATCTTGAAATTCCAGGAGACGACTTCGCGGTCTTTTTTCCCGGCATGGCTGAAGCTGACGATGACGGAACAGTTTTCCAAGCGGAGTTTCTGGGGCACTTGATACCGGACCAACCCCAGCGCAGGATCGAATTCGTGAGGAACCAGACCGAATCCTGATACCCTCACCGATATGGTATCCGCCCGTACCCCCTCCAATTTCGAGATGTCGAGCTTGATCTCAGGGAGGCGATCCCGGATGGTCTGACCGTCTGCCGGCCAGGCCACCAGCAGGGGCGCCTGCTCGACACCACTCTCATCCACGGAAACCTGCATCATCGAGCGGGCCGTGGAGACCGTCGACGTGCCATGAAAAGCCAGGGCCGGACCGAAATTCACGCAATTTTCCGTCGTGACGTCGTACCGCCCGATCTCAGTGATCGGCGTTTCCCAACCACTTTTCTGACCATTGACCGTGAAAAGCGCTTCGTAACCGAACTCCTCCGCCATGGCCACGATGTCTTTGCTGTAGATACCGTAAGGGTATGCAAAGACCTTTTTGACTTTCCCGGTGGAACCGAAATTTTCTTCCAAAAAGGCATAGGAATCCTCCAACTCAGAGCGGATCCATTCCTTGTAGGCTTCGGCTGATTTTCCATTGCGCGCCAGCATATTGCCGTGGGTCAAGCTGTGGCTGCCAATTTCAGCGCCGTTGGCCGCCAACTCCCGCACTTCATCGTAACTCAGTGACCGACCGCCGGACCCCACGTATTTCTTGTAGAGAAAGATGGTGAAGGGAAAGCCATACTCCCGCAAAACCGGCATCGCCAGATCATAGGTGGCCTTCCAGCCATCATCAATCGTGATCAGCACACATTCATCTGGTATGGGGGCCTCCCCGCGGCGCCAGGCGAGATAGTCACTCATACTGATCACCGGCAGTTTGGCATCCTTGAGAGCTTGCATGTGCTCCCGGAATTTGTCGATGTTGACCACCATGCCACTGCGAGGCAGGGAAGTGGTGAAATCATGGTAGAGCAGCACTGACACCTTGGCGGCTTTATTGATCTCAGGCTCGGTTTTGACCACCTCCGGTGGCGGTGGAATCGAAGCCGGATCGATGGGCTCCGCCACAAGCCCGGACTCCTCCTTGGCAGGCTCACGGTCCAGAGCGGTTTGGGTCCGCACAAGCAATCCTTTGATTTTGTCGCAACCGGTGAAAGCCAGCATCACCGACAGAAGCCCAATCATCCCAAGAGATGGGTGCCTTTCGTGGAATGCTCCGGAGGTAGAATGTGGAGACTCGAAGCGCATGCTCGTTCAGAGAAAAAGTCATCCGATTCTTGGCAGAAGGAAGTGCGGCCAAATCCGGAGTGCGTCACTATAATACATCTCCCCAAAAAGAAAACCGACGTGTGTCCGCCGGAAAAATCATATTCAAATCGCCAACCCGTGCTTGCCCTTGTGCCGCCCATCCTGTTTGATGGTCGCCAGTGAAAGGACACCTGATCAATCTCAGCACCGAAGAGAGGCATGAACTCGGACCCGTTTCCATTCTGGGGCGGAGTGCGGAGTGCCAGATCGTGGTTCGAGATCCCCGGGTTTCCCGCCGGCACGCCATGATCCGGAGACAGGAGGACGGGTTTTGGATTTTCGATCTGGGAAGCTTCAATGGCAGCTATCTCAACGGCAGCCGCATCACCACTGCCAGGCGATTGAACCATGGGGAGGAAATGGACCTCGCTGGCAACCATTGGCGGTTCGAACAGGAAGGGGACGCTTTTTCCCGTGAGGACGACTCTCTCGGCGGCTCCACTCTGGCCCTGATCCGCTCGCACCCCGTCATTATCCTTGTCAGTGACATCGAAGGCTTCACCAGGCTGTCCGAACACATGCCGCCCGATGAGCTCGCCCAAGTCATCGGGGCCTGGTACGCCTCTTGCGAGACCATTCTTGCTCTCCATGGAGCCACCGTGGACAAGTTCATCGGTGACAGTGTGCTGGCCTATTGGACCAAGACCGACCCCAAAAGCCGGCTGGCCGCACTGTGCGCCGCCCGGGACTTGTCGAAAGCCTGCGCCAGCATCAAGGAGCAACACGAAACCACTTTCCAGAACGCCGGCATCGAATCCTTCCGTTCCGGTTTGGCCCTGCACAGCGGAAAGGCTGCCTACGGTGGCATGAGCGCCACGGAGCGGACCCTAATCGGGGACGCCGTGAATCTGACCTTCCGCCTCGAATCCCTGACCCGGGAACTTCAGCAACCTGCGCTGGCCTCCGGAGATTTTATCCGTGACTGGCCCGAGGGGCAGGCCTTCTGCGCCCCCTTGGGAGTTCACAAGGTCAAAGGCCGTGCCCAGCCCGTCGATGTCTGGGCCATCACTTCCTACCCGGCAGGGTGATTCCGGCATTCCCACCGCCGGGCCTGACAGGTTTTCCATCCTCCCATGAGCATCCTCCATACCTCCGGCCAAAAAAAGACCCAACAAGAGCGTTTCGAAAAGATCCGCACCCACATACTTCCTGACTCGACTCAGGCATGCACCCAATTGGCTGCCGAAGTGGCCGATCTCATCCGCTCACGCCAAGCCGAAGGGCGCCCGGTGGTGCTCGGACTGGCCACCGGTTCCACTCCGGTCCCCTTCTACCGGGAATTGATCCGCCTGCACCAAACGGAGGGGCTGTCATTTTCGAATGTCACAACGTTCAACCTCGATGAGTACTATGGGCTCGACCGGGACCACCCGGAGAGCTACCACCGTTTCATGCGGGACCAGTTGTTCGACCATATCGACATCCCGGATCACCAGATCAACATTCCCGACGGAACCGTCCCCATCGATGCCGTCTACGACTCCTGCATGGCGTACGAATCCCGCATTCAGGCTGCCGGCGGCATCGACCTGCAGATTCTCGGGATTGGACGGACCGGCCACATCGGCTTCAACGAACCGGGATCCAGCCGGGACTCGGTGACACGCATGATCACTCTGGACCGCGTCACCCGCCAGGATGCCGCCGCAGATTTCCTCGGGGTTCAGAATGTTCCGCGTTCCGCGATCACCATGGGCGTGGGGACCATCCTCGGAGCACGGCAGATCGTTCTGATGGCGTGGGGGGACAACAAAGCAGAGATTGTCCGGACCGCCGTCGAAGGCGTGCAAACCGATCAGGTCTCCGCCAGCTTTCTCCAAAGCCACCCCCAGTCGACCTTCCTCATCGACACCGCCGCCGCATCAAGCTTGACCCGGCGGCACCAACCCTGGCTGGTCGGCTCAGTGCCTTGGGATGACGTGATGGCGAAACGCGCCATCGCATGGGTGGCCCAAAAGCTGCGCAAGCCGATTTTGAAGCTGATCGATGAAGAGTACAACGAAAACGGTCTGGCAGAACTCCTGATTTCTACCGGACGCTCCTATCAGCTCAACATTCGGGTCTTCAACCATCTCCAGCGCACCATCACCGGCTGGCCAGGTGGCAAACCGGATGCGGACGATACCCACCGCCCGGAGCGGGCCCATCCCTATCCCAAAACGGTTCTAGTTCTCAGCCCCGAACCCCAGGATGCTTTTCTCGGCATGGGGGGCACTCTGGAGCGCCTTGTCAGCCAGGGCCACCATGTGCTCCTCGTTTGCCAAACCTCCGGAAACCTGCGTGTTGCGGATGTCGCCGCGCAGAAGTTCGCCAGTGTCCTTTTGGAAATGGCAGAAGCCCAGGAAGATTCCGGTTGGAAGGACAAGCTTCACTATGCCCAGTTCATTCTCAATGAAATCGAAGCCAAAGGCCAGTTCGGCAGTGACCCTGAAATGGTGCGGAAGTTGAAAGGCCTGATCCTCCGGGGCGAGGCCCGTGATGCCGCCAAGGAGGTGGGCATCCCTGCCCAAAACCTGCAGTTCCTCGATATGCCTTTTTATGAGAAAGGCCGTTACCGACGCTTCCATTTGGAAGAAACCGACATCTTACACATCCAAACTTTGTTGGAAAAATTCCATCCCCATCAAATATATGCAACGGGGCATGTCGCCGACCCAAGCTCCGTCCAAGGGCTTTGTTTCCAAGCCTTTGAAGCCGCACGGAAGGCATCCGCAACCTCCTCATGGTGTGAGGATTGCCGAATCTGGCTTTACCGTGGCCGGGAAAAACCCATGGAGTGCCATGAGATAGACATGGCTGTTCCCATGAGTCCTGACCAGCTCGATCAAAAATTTGAAGCCATGCGAAAATTTCAGTCCACAAATGAAGATGAGCACTCCTTTATTTCACAAAATAAAGGAAATGCCAATGCTTATGATGCGTTGGGAATGGCTGAATACGAAGGTATTGAAACATTCCAAAGAATGCCTTGACCCAACAAAACTTAATTTAATGTTCGATCCAAAATCCATATTCAAGGGGCAATCCCAAGTCGCTTCCGACAAACAAAGAATTGGACTTCTATGGTAAATGCCATAGTGTGCGCTTACCATCCTTTAATAAAAGGAAGAAACCTATTACCTCTTAAGAAATGGCCATCAGATACACAGAAGAAAAGAAAAAGGAAGTCTTGACTTGGATTCAGGATTACGACAAGGCAAACGGCCGGGGAGGCCAAACAGAAGCCTCCAAAAAATTTAAAATCAGCGCACTGACTCTTTCCAACTGGCGCAAAAAGACCGCGCCAGCCAAGGCTGCGAAACGGGGAAGTGAAGCCAAATCTGCAACCAAACAAGCCAAAGGCCGTGCCGGTTCCTCCGAGCTCTCAGTGGTTCTTGGTCGCATGACCGAGGTGCGCAAGGAAATCGAATCGCTTGAAGCTGAGTACCAGGCTCTCAAAAAGCGCCTTTGATCGAGGCAGGCAAAGCCTGTTCAGAAGCGAACAACGTCGATCCAGACTCTACGAACGAAAAACGGCCCCCCCTCTCCGGGAGCCGTTTTTTTTGCCTCGTTCCTGCGGTTCCGAAAAGGCGAAAACAGCGCCACCAAAATCTCAGGGGGATCATCGGTTGCGAAAAGTCCGGACAAGTCTATACGTCACAGGTCTTTACCTATACTCCTCCCCAACAAGTAAAGCCACTTTTCCTGTCGTCATGAAACCCGGATTATCCGAGTCCCAACCTCATCACCCCGGTCGAATTGCAGTTCATTGCCTTGCGATCCTGCAGGTCTGCTGGCTTGCCCTGCCAACAAACCTGCAGGCGCAATCCTCGGCCAGCTATATCGTCGTCGACGCCACCCAGAAAAAAATCCTCCTCGAAGGGGAACCGGACCGCAAGCTACCGGTCGCGAGTCTCACTAAAGTTGCGACCGCCACCGTGGCCATGGATTGGGTCGATGCGCGCAAAGGTGACCGCAGTGAGATGATGACGGTGCCCTACTCAGTGAGCAGCCTCGGCGGCGCCAACCCACTCGGTCTGGCACCGGGAGACCAAATCAGCCTTCGGGACGCGCTTTACAGCGCACTGCTGGCATCCGACAATGCCTGCGCCCTCACCATTGCCGATCACATCGGCCGGGAAATGATGCAGCGAACCGGGGGCCCGGATCCGGTAAGCGTCTTTGTGACCCAGATGAATGCTTTGGCCGCCACCCAGGGAATGTCGCGAACCCGGTTTGCAGACCCTCACGGACTCAGTGCCAATGGATACTCGACTGCCAAAGATCTGGCAAGGCTCATGATCTATGCGATGCGCAACGCCTCCTTCAACTTCATCTGTTCCCAGCAAACCCGGCGCGTGGCCTACGTCCGTCAGGGACAAAGCATGGCTTTTGACATCAAAACCACCAACCAACTTCTTGGACAGATGGGGGTCGACGGAGGCAAGACAGGCAGCACCGCCAAAGCCGGGGAATGCCTCATCCTCACGGTGCGCAAACCGGACAGGATTTCCGATCTTCCCGGCGGCATGAAACGCCGCGTCCCCTACCGCCTCGTCATCGTGGAACTCGCCTCAAGCGACCGTTTTGGTCAGGGACGCATGCTGATCCAACAAGGATGGAATGCCTATGAGAACTGGCTGGCCTCCGGTCTCGTCGTAAAAGATGCAAAGGAAATGTTGACGACGCCCACTCGATGACCAATTCTGCCGGCGCCCGTTCCTCCCTGCGGCACCGGATGATCATGAAACGAATTGGAATCTTGAATGGTGGGGGCGATTGCCCGGGATTGAATGCGGTGACCCATGGTGTCGTGGGGGCGGCCAACACCCTCGGATGGGAGGTTGTCGGATTCCGGGACGGGTTTGAAGGATTGTTGCCTCCGGGCGACTACAAACTCCTCAAACGCTCCAAGACCCAGGGAATCCTCAAGCTTGGCGGTACGATTCTGGGCACGACCAACCGGGGACATTTCTCCAGCAAGCAAGGAGCCGGCGAAACCGTCGGGATCGAGCGGCAGCTCATTGAGGATGCAAAGAAAACGATTCACCAACTGGGCGTGGAAGCACTGATCGTGGTCGGCGGGGATGGCACCCTTTCCACAGCGCTGCAATTCCAACGAGCCGGGGTGCCCGTCATCGGAGTGCCCAAGACCATCGACAACGACCTCCAAGCCACGGCGATGACCTTTGGCTTCGATTCTGCGGTCTCCACCGTGGTCGATGCCCTGGACCGGCTCCACACCACTGCGGAGAGTCACAAGCGGGTCATGGTGGTGGAAGTAATGGGTCGGCACACCGGTTGGATCGCTCTTTTTTCGGGCATTGGCGGCGGTGCCGACATCATTCTGATCCCGGAAATCCCGTTTCACTATTCCTCCATCGCCAAAGCCATCAGAAAAAGGGAATCCGAGGGCAACCATACCACCTTGGTCGTGGTAGCCGAGGGCGCCGCCCCGGAAGGAGGGCACCAGTCGGTCGAGTCCAACGAAGGGGCGGGGGAATACCGTCTTGGCGGCATTGGGGACCGGGTCGCTTGCGAAATAGAGCGACTTACCGGCAAGGAAACCCGGTCCTGCACCCTCGGACATTTACAACGGGGAGGAAGCCCCACGAGTTGGGATCGCGTCCTCGCCACCCGGTTCGGCGTCAAGGCCGTTCACCTGATCCGGGACGGCTGCTTCGGTCACATGGTGAGCTACCAGAGCTATCAAGTTGGTTCCGTGCCCATCGAGGAGGCCGTGGAAAAGCTCAAACTGGTCGATCCAAACGGAGAAGTCGTAGGCACCGCCCGTGCGGTGGGGATTTCCTTCGGGGATTAAGCTCCCGGCAAGGACCACCTGCCGCCCCGCATTCTGATAGCATCAAGCCCAAGAAAATACGAGCCAGACCGGCCGTATTGTGCTTTCTTACGGGTTTTCTTCCTGTCATACCATGGAAAAACTGCTCGAACTTCTGCAACAAAACGGCCAGGCCGGCCCCGAGGCCATCGCCGCCCAACTCGGACGCCCGGTGGAGGACGTCCGCGCCATGATCCAAGAATGCGAAGAGTCAGGCATCATCCTTGGCTACCATGCCGTCATTGACCGGGAAAAAATCGGCAATGCCGGGGTGTCGGCTCTCATCGAAGTCCGGCTCACCCCGGAACGCGGCGGTGGTTTTGACCGACTCGCCCACCGCATCGCCCGGTTCGAACAGGTCTCGAGTTGCTATCTGATGAGCGGGGCATATGACCTCGCCGTCATCGTCGAAGGCAATGACCTCAGGGAAGTGGCCCGCTTTGTTTCGGAGAAGTTGAGCACCATTGAAGGCGTCATTTCGACCGCCACCCATTTCCAACTCAAAATTTACAAACAAAACGGCTTTCTCTCCAAAGCCGAGGACGAAGTCCGCCGGCTCCCGGTCGCCCCTTGATTCCGGCCGGGGCCTGCCGTTCTGCGGTGCCCGATCCCCACACCGTCCTTTCCCCTGACACCATGATCCCCCTTTCAGACCGCCTTGCCAAGCAGGTCGCCGGTTTGCCACGCTCCGGCATCCGCGATTTCTTCGACCTCGTTGTCGGCCGTGACGACGTTATTTCCCTCGGCGTCGGAGAACCCGACTTCACCGCCCCCTGGAACATCCGCGAAGCTGCCATTTTTGCCCTCGAGAAAGGCCGCACGACCTACACCGCCAACCTTGGCTTGCTCGCACTGCGTCGCGCCATCGCTGGCTATGTGAAGAAGCAGTTTGAAGTGGCCTATAGCCCGGAAACGGAAATCCTGGTTACAGTGGGGGTCTCCGAAGCCCTCGACCTCGCCTTCCGGGCCCTGCTCAACCCAGGAGACGAGGTCATTTACCATGAGCCGTGTTACGTGTCCTACAGCCCCAGCATTGTGCTCGCCCACGGAGTGCCCGTCCCCATCACCACCAAGGTGGAGGATCATTTCGCCCTGCTGGCCTCGGACGTGGCCGCGCGAATCACGCCGCGGACCAAAATTCTGATGCTGAATTTCCCCACCAACCCTACCGGCGGCATCCAGCCACGCGTGGAGTTGGAGAAACTTGCCAAGCTCGCCATCGAGCATGACCTCATCGTCATCACCGATGAAATTTACTCGGAGCTGCTTTATGGCGGGGACGGAGGCATGGAACTCCCTGAACACACCTCCATCGCCAGCCTGCCGGGTATGAAGGAACGCACAATTCTTCTCCACGGCTTCTCCAAAGCTTTCGCCATGACGGGATTCCGTCTCGGCTATGCCTGCGCTCCGCCGGTGCTCACGGAAGCGATGATGAAAATTCACCAGTACTCCATGCTCTGTGCCTCCATCATGAGCCAGTATGCGGCCATCGAGGCTTTGGAAGGGGGCATGGATGCGGTGGAATCGATGCGCCAAAGCTATGCCCGGCGGCGGAATCTCATGCTGCAGGGTTTCGCCCGCATGGGACTCCCCTGCTTTCCTCCCGGCGGCGCGTTTTACATGTTTCCCGATGTGCGTCAATTCGGGCTCAGCAGCAAGGAGTTCGCCATGCGTCTGCTCGAGGAGGAGGATGTCGCCGTGGTCCCGGGAAGCGCGTTCGGCCCCGCCGGGGAAGGCTTCGTCCGCTGCTGCTACGCCACGGCAATCGACAAGCTGGAAATCGCACTCGAGCGCATCGAAAATTTCGTCAACCGACTAAAGTAAGCCATGCCCCAACCTGTCCAACAAGTCACCAAAGCCGTCATTCTCGCCGCAGGACGCGGCACCCGGATGCGGGAACTGACCGATGAGCTTCCCAAGCCCATGATCCCGGTACGGGGGCGCCCCATCCTCGAGCACATCGTGACGGGACTGGTGGAGAATGGCGTGACCGATGTCCTCATCGTGGTGGGCTACCGCAAAGATGTCGTCATGGGACATTTTGGCGATGGATCGGACTTCGGATGCCGGGTGCAGTATGTCGAGCAGGTCGTCCAGGACGGCACCGGACGCGTCGTGGATCTGGCGAAAGCGTTTGCCGGGCAGGATCCCTTTGTTCTGAGCTATGGGGACATCCTCGTTCCGCCTCAGAGCTATGGACCACTGGTCGATGCCGATGGCATCGACGCCAAGCTCAGCGTGAAACACAATGTGGACGTCAGCAAAGGAGGGGCGGTGTTCGTCAACAGTGACGGCTGGGTGACCGATCTGATTGAAAAACCGGCGGCCGACGAACCGACCAGCCCTTACTACAACGCAGGCATCTACACCTTTGCTCCGTGCATTTTCGACTACACCGCCCGGCTCCAACTTTCCCCCCGGGGTGAGTATGAACTGACCGACGCGATCAAGGAAATGGCGCGAAGCGGCCGCAAAGTGAAGGCCGTGGAACTCACCGGCGACTGGGCCGATGTCCGTGACCCGGAAGTGCTCGCCGAATTGAACCGTGATTGAGGGGAGTCCCTCGCAAAGAGATTGCCACAACCGGCCTTTCCGGTGACAATGGTTTCCACAAAGGATGGAAGCCCCCCCTGGTACAGAAACTCCGGAAACGGAAGACCGGCGACTGCGATGGCTGGTCATTCCGGTTTTTGGCCCGCGCCATAGCGCCGCCCATCGGCCCCGCACAACCCGGGAGAAATGGACTTCCTTCATGGTGGCCACCCTGTTCCACGGTGCCATCATCTTCTCCTTGATGTGTTTCATCTTGCCTGGAAAACCGGAGGGAATCCCACAAATATCGCTCTCGCACGTCTCCGTCGAAAACACGGCCGAGAGTCCCGCCATCAGGAAGCCGCCAACCCGGAGCTCTCCGCCCCGTCCCCGGGAAGCCTTTGTAGTGGTCGAATCAGCTTTCTCAGCCACCTCTTTGGCCCTGCCTCAGACAGACCAATCATCCCTGCCCCCGCTGCCCGCTCCACTGGAGAGCCCCGCCTTTGATCCATCATGGACTAAGGCACCGGCAGCCCCGCCAGAGCCCCCGGTGTCATTCTTCGGCCTGAGCGCGGAAACGCGACGCCTCGTCTTTGCGGTCGACTTTTCCCTGTCGCTGCAGGGGGAGCGCGAGCTTTTGATGCGTGATGAACTCACCCGCTCCCTGCGGGCGCTCCCTCCCGGAGTGGAGTATGCCGTGATCTGTTTTGCCGGACCGGCGTGGTATGCCGGGCAGATGCCGGGAGAGCCCGCACTGATTGACGGGCACATGGCAAATGTGGTGACGGACCGGGAATCCCGCTGTCTCTGGCGCGAAGGCTGGGATGCTGAATGGCTTCCCCATCCGGGACATCTGCCCCGCTCGGCTCTCTACCATTTGGCACCTGGTGAAGCCGGCCTTCCCAAGGGAGCATTCCTGCGCTGCAGTCCTGAGAACATCGCCCGGTCCATCCGGGCGGTGCGGGAGACGCCGCTAGTTTTTGGCACTGATTGGCGCTGGCCCCTCACCATGGCGATCGACCTGAAACCCGACACCATCTTTTTCCTGACGGACGGCGTTTTTGGAACGGGCCCCGGAGTGGGACGGGAGGAGATGATCGACCAGATCCTCCACCACAACCAAAAGACAGTCGGCGCCCGCATTCATACTGTGAGCCTGATGGCACCCCTAGCCCTGGGGGAGTTGGAACGCCTCTCCAAGGGAAGTGGCGGGCGCCACAAATTGGTCGAAGCAGCGCCGGGACTGGTCTGGGCAGGTCGCCCGCCGGAACCTTGAGAAAAACGGGTCAGCGGGTCCAACTTGCCTGGGTAACTCCGGCATTGGCGACCAGAATGTCCTCGGACCGACCGGTGAAAGCATCGACGCAGCGGAGTCCACCATTGCTCACCACAAGGAGATGGCGACCATCGGCCCCCCACGAGGGATCATCACCCGTGGCGACCCGGCGGCTTTGAGACGTACCAAGGTCAAGCACCCAGACCTCGAGCCTCCCCGCCCCTTCCAGACTTGTGAACGCAAGCAGAGGTGCCGCCTTGGCGCCATCCGGACGGAAGGCCTTGGGACGCCCGGTGGGAACAGGGCGGATGTTCGCTCCTTTGCTCGAAGCGGCAAAGACAGCCGGAACACCGGCGGGATTCAGCACGTCGAAGTAGATCTCCTTGCCATCGGACGACCATGCGGGGTTCCTTTCGGGAGCGGCGCTGGTGAGGATGGGAGTCAGGGAGCCTTTGGTGGCATCACCGACCGCGATGTCCCACTGACCGGGGGCCCGCTCCAAGGCTGCCGCCAAGCTTTTCCCCCCCGGTGAGAAGGCCAACTCGGCATTGAGGACTCCTTCAGCGAGGACTTTGGTCATGCCGCTTGGGAGATCGAGAACCACGACACGCCCTGGAGCCGCCCGCTCAACGTAGGCGAGGATCCGGCCATTGGGACTGATGGCCGGGGAGCCACAATTTTTTCCTCCCTTGGTTACCATCCGGACGTTACCACCATCATAGTCGCAAAGATAGATTTCTGACCGGCCGGAGCGGCTCGATGCGAAGGCAATCTGGCTGGTGGCAATGCCGCGACGTTGGGCCACCGCCATGATGATGTCATCCGCAAACTGCCTCATGTCCAAAGGAATGGAGCCGCGGGAATATTTCCGGGAAAATAACCGGCGACCATTGGCTCCGGTCAGAGTGCCGGTGGTGAAACCACTCCCGGTGGTGGCCTGAGCCTGCAAATTACCGGTGGGAGACGCCACCACCACCAACCAGTGACTGCGTCGCAGAGCGCGGTCCAGTTCATTGGCCATCTGATCCGCAGATCCCCCCTGCCCCTTGATGATGGTGATGGGTTGTCCTTGCGCCGTCGATTGTCCTCTGACCGGGGCAAGCATGCCCAAGGAACAAAGAACCGCAGCAAGCAATCGGCAGGATAGGGTTGGGGCAGTACAGGGTGGCATCATAAAAAAAGCATCAAAACCCCTCCGGTTCCGTCGCAGGGCAGCCGGAGGCCTTGTCAACGTCTCACAAAGCCGGCGATCGGCGTTGGGCGGGGGCGTCCACGGCAGCCCGCTCGAGTGCCGATGCTTCCCCGGAAAGGGCTCTGGTTTCAGGCAACGGTAATTTCGGCAACGCCTTGTCGGTGCCGAGCGGGGTCGCCCGGATCTGGGAGGGAGCGTCAGGTTCCCCAGACTCAGCGGGCGCGACCGGGCCGGTGGTCGGCTTCAAATACCAGATCCGGTCCGCCGCGCCTAGCACCCGGGCGCTGGCTTGCTGGTCCGACGTGGCAAGCACAGGGGCGGGAGTGGCGGGCGTCCTCTCCGGATCAACGGGACGCGCTGGTGGATTTGCCGCCAGTTGTTCCTTGGCCGGAGCGGGAGCCTCCTCAGGCGTCGGAGCTGGAACATGCTCCACCAATGCAATAGGTTTCGTAGATGGCTCAGGATCCTGGTCAGGGGTAGATTCCCGGGGTGATTTTAAAGCGGGTGCTGAATCCACGGACTGGGCTGGAGCGTCCTCCTTGGGAGCCGGTTGGACAAAAGGAACGGTCACGACCTGACGTCCGGGAAGGTCGTTTACCTGCGAAGCATGCCTCACATAGAGAGGGACCGCGATGAGGTGCAGCAACACCACACCGAGAAAAACGCCAAAGAACTGCAGGTTGGTGTTCACGACACTGGCGAGGTTCAAAAGGTTCAGGCTTGGACGGACTGTAGGGCGGTTTGCCGGGCGATGGGATTGATCTCGGGTTCCGAATAGGAATGATGGGAATCTTCCATTCTGTCAAAAATGGGCCCCAACTGGCGGCGTTTCCGTCGGCCAACACCTGCCACGGCAGCTGAGGATTCCCCCTGAGCGGTTGCCGGAAAACCTTGATACTCGGCGTCATGCGCAGCAGTCTTCGCTGCCAGACCATATTCGAACCAGCGTGAAAGTCCGACCCGAAAGTCGCCCAAGACCTTGAGACGCTCCCGACCAATCGCATGCAGTATGATCTGGGCAAAGACCGCCGGAGTTGCCACCAATACGGCTGTCACCAAAATGCCCAAGGCACCGGACACGGCGGGAGAAAGCTGGATCAGATCGGCCCCCTCACCAACGCTGGAAAAAGCGCTCATCAATACCCAGAGTGCCCCCAGAAGTCCCAGAAAGGGAGCTCCGATGTAGGCAGCATTGAGGATGGAAAACCCGGAGCGCAATTTCAAGGCGGCCTCGTCCTCGCCCCTGAGGAAGGCTTCCTGTATGAGTCTCATCTGTCCCTGACTGAGGCAGGCTGATCCTTTGACCTTGCCATCAGCCGGAGCGGGTCCGCCTTTGAGCAGATGGTAGGTCGCTTCCCGGGCGCCTTTCCGGTAAAGAGTGGAAGCTGGAGACTCCGGACCTTCTTCGTCAGCTTCATAAAGATCGAGTGGTCGCTTGGAGACGCGCACCTTGGAAACAAAGGCCGCATCAGAAGAGCGGCTCCGCAGGAGGGTGATGCTCTTCGAAACAATGACCGCCCAACTCAACAAGGAAAGCATGAACAAACCCCACATGACAAAGCGAACCGGAAAGACATCCTGTTCCATCGCATAACTCAATCCAACAGACCCGAGTGCGGAGTATGGCAACATCATTGGAAAAATTAAAATTTAAAGGCCCCACAACTGGCGGAGTTCCGCCGAATTCAAAAATTTTCACCCACTCGACCCGTTTCGCAAGCATTTATTTTACTTCAATTGAATTCTCGCAGACATGAGAAATCAAAAATAAAGAAGGTTTCACCAGTTGCCAGCCCCCCTCCTTCCATGATACAAACACTCTCTCCCCCACGACAGTTCGATGACCGTCCTATGATGACGGCCATACCGGTTCTTCATGGGGGTTGAGAGTCCGTCCTGCAGCAGGGCAGCGGATAGGTAGGAGGAGCGCAGGAGAAAACGAATGCACATCGACAAGGCGACCGCAGATTATCTGAATTCATTTCCTGAACCGGTTCGAACGGAGGGAAGACGCCTGCAAGATGAGGGGGCAGTCGTGAGTGTGCATGGCAGCCACCTTTTCATCAAAGGTCGGGTGGAGGCCACTGGCACATCACAGGGGGACTGCGTGGTCACGCTCAGGCTGCGAGGCAACGAATGGGAGGGGGCCTGCAGTTGTCCCAGAGGGCTCGAATGCCCCTCTCTCTGTGCGGTGATGTTGAAGCGCCTTGCCTTGGGCGCGGACCTGCCAGAATCCCCCGCGACGGAAGACAGTCTGCCGATCGAGCTGCTCGAGAAGTCCCTCGGTCGCCCTCTCACCGGGCATGAATTGGAGTTCCTCGACAAAGTGGAACGCCGCTTCCGCCGCTATCAAACCGAACGCCGGTTCTTTGACCATGACATGGTGAGGCTCAATCCCCGGTGGCCCGTGGAGAGCTATGAACCTTTGGAAGGCCTCTGGCCCACCCCGCCGGAATCGGTCCAAGAGTTTTGGAACTACATCGCCTATGCGATGCAGAAACGGGGACTGCAGCCTCCAGAGTTCCTCGCGGCCGCCACGGATGAAGTCTGGGCGGCCGACCGGATGGTGAGTTGGGAACGTGAACGCGAACGCTCCGCTTGGCGGAGCCTGGTGGACACCTTTGTCCGCAAGCCACTCCAAACCCAACCAGAGCCGGCCGAGTTCCGCCTCTGCGTGGCGGGTCGTGAAGCACGCCTGCAATGGCATGGAGAGTCCGGCACTCCCTGGCAGCGGGTCGCCAATGCCGAGGAATTCAAACGCCTCAAGCAACGCTACCAAGCGGGTGGCCTGCGCATGAGCGCCGCGTCGGAAATTCTGTGGAGCCAGTTCCTGCCGGCGTGTGTTGAGGAAGGAGGAGAAGGCTGGTTGAACCTGGACCAACCGGAAAACTGCCGACTGTTGAACCGGCTGCTCCACCAGCCGGAAATTGGTGACGCGGTGGTGAATCTCGATGAAGAGCCCTACCGCATCCAAGCCCAGGCCCTGCGTTGGAAATGCGCCCGGGACAGCATGGGATCGGAAGATTACGAAATCCTCCTCGTCACCGATGATGGCGAGCCCATTTCGCATTCGTTGCGCTTGCTGCCGGGAGAGGAAAATCTCTATCTGGCGGATGAGGTCGCCTTCCCCGGACCGGTTTATTGGGAGGAAGAGCAAACGTTGGTCGACCCCCGGCAACTGCTCCCACCGGACGTGGTGGAAACCGAGGCCGGGGTGGCATTTCTCGCACGGATCGCCGCAGGTCTGCCCGATGAGCTTGCCGCACGCATCCGGGTTGAGACCATCGAAGCCACCATCCAACTCCGCATCGTCCTCGGCCTTACCGGAAGAGGCACGGAACACATCGTCGCCCGCGTCACCGGTAGAAGCACTACCGGAAGCAGACGGGAGGTACTTGGCAAAGAAGGCTGGGAAATCGCCCCCCCCGAGGAAGGAGCCCCCACTCCCGAGCCCGGCATCATCCAGCGCTATGACCGGACTCCTCTCGCGGAGGTGCCGGAGCGTCTCGCCGCTCTGGGCTTCACCTGGGACGCGGGAGCGGAAGGCTTTCGAACCAGACTGACCCGGGCCTTTCCTGAAAAATACCTCGCCTGGAGCCGGACCCTGCCAGAAACCATCCACCTCGAACTCGACAAGGAGCTGGCCACGCTGGAACACAACCCCGTGGAGGCGTCGGTGTCCTTTGAGGTCGTCGGCCAGGAAATCGACTGGTTCGATCTCAAAGTCGTGGTCCAAGTCGAAGGACTTGATCTCACCCCGCAGGAAATCCGAGCCTTGGTGGCAGCGCGGGGCGCTTTTGTCCGTCTCGCCAACGGCGGATGGTTGCGGCTCGAGATGAAGTTGAGCGACCAACAGCGGGAAGCGGTGCAACGGATCGGTCTGGATCCCTTCGATCTCTCGGGAGAAACCCACCGCATGCACGTGCTCCAACTTGCCGAGCCCCTCGCCCAGGAAGTCTTCGACGAAGCCGCCTGGCAGGCCATCACGGAGCGTTCCCGGGAAATCCGCCTTTCCGTCCAGCCCCCGCTTCCGGAGGGACTCTCGGTCACCCTGCGGCCCTATCAAGTGGATGGCTTTCATTTCCTCGCTTACCTCGCGGAGAATGGCTTCGGTGGCATCCTCGCCGATGACATGGGTCTGGGAAAAACCATCCAAAGCCTGACCTGGCTACTCTGGCTGCGCAAGACGCTCGCGGAGTCGGGAGCCCCCAACCTGCCCTCCCTGGTCGTCTGCCCCAAATCGGTGCTCGATGTCTGGGAAGGGGAAGTCCGCAAAGCCGCCCCGGGGCTTCGCATTCAGGTGCTCCGCAATCGGGCCGAATTTGATGCGAAACGCATCCGGGAGGAATTGGATCTTGTGGTGATGAACTACGCCCAACTCCGGGTCAACGCGGAGGATCTCGACTCGGTCCATTGGCTCGCCGCCATCCTCGACGAAGGGCAACAGATCAAGAATCCCGATTCCCAGGCGGCCAAGGCGGCACGCCAGATCCAGGCCCGCCACCGCTTGGTCCTCAGTGGCACCCCGATCGAAAACCGTCTCCTCGATGTCTGGAGTCTCATGTCTTTCGCCATGCCCGGCATTCTGGGAAACCGCAAATATTTCCGCGACCGTTTCGACCGTCGCAAGGACCCGGACTGTCAGCCACGCCTGACGTCGCGGCTCCGGCCGTTTCTTCTCCGACGCGCCAAAAGCGAGGTCGCCCTCGATCTCCCGCCGAAAACGGAAGAGGACGTTCTCTGCATCATGGAAGGGGTCCAGCAACAGCTCTACCTCCAGGAATTGGAACGCATTCAGAAGGTGCTCCTCGATGTCGGAAACGAAGATTCTCTGCGACGCAACAGCTTCATCATTCTTCAGGGACTGATGCGGTTGCGGCAGATCTGCTGCCATCCCGGGCTGGTCAGCCCGGCGGCGATGAAAGAGGAAAGCGCCAAACTTTCGGCGCTCTTCTACCTGCTCGACCAGCTGCGGGATGAAGGACACAAGGTGCTTGTTTTCAGCCAGTTTGTTTCCATGCTGAACATCATCCAGGAACGTCTTGTTGCCGAGGACCGTCCCCACGTCATTCTGACCGGGCAAACCCGTGATCGTCAGCAGGTCATCGACACTTTCCAAAGTTCGAAAGATCCCATGGTTTTCCTCCTCAGCCTGAAAGCCGGCGGCAGCGGTCTGAACCTGACATCGGCCTCCTATGTGGTGCTCTATGATCCGTGGTGGAATCCAGCCGTGGAAAACCAGGCCATCGACCGGACCCACCGGATCGGTCAGGAGAACAAAGTCATTGCTTACCGGTTGCTGATCCGTGACAGCGTGGAGGAGAAAATCAGGCTGCTCCAGCAACAGAAACGGGAATTGGTGAGCGGTGTGCTTGGTGAAGAGGGCTTCGCCCGCAACCTCAGCATGGACGATCTGGCGTTCCTCTTCAGCCAGGGGAACCGCTGATCACTCCGCATGCAACGCCGCGACAAACGCGGCGCCGTCGGCAAGATCGTCGAACAACCAGTCTGGGAAGCAGGCCTCCAGTTCGCCGCGGGTGTGGCGCCCTGTGGCCACCGCAATGGCGACGGCACCACAGGCCCGGGCGCAGGCGATGTCTCGCGGCGTGTCCCCGATGACGTAGACCCGGTGGGCCTCGAACCGGTGACCGGTGATCTGCTCCGCCCGCCCGATGGCAATGGGGCCCAAGGCATTGCGGTCGTGGTGATCATCCCCGTAGGCCCCGAAAGCAAAGTGGCCTTCGAGGCCGAGGTGGCGGGTTTTAGTTGCCGCCCCCGTGCGGGTGTTCCCGGTGAGCAACCCTTGGGCAAAGTGGCTGCTGCCTCCCAACCGAGCCAGCAAATCCGCCACTCCGGGAAGGACCCGGCCGGGTTGGGAACGCAGCCCGGCTTCCAAACGCAGATGATAAGTCTCCAGAAGCCGGGCAAACCCCTGATCGCTCCACGGTATTTGGTAATGGTCAAAGAGCAGACGGGCGAGTCCCGCATCCGTGCTTCCGGCAAGATCGAGCGGGGGGAAAGCGGTGATGGCGGAAACTTCCGGAAACGCTTCCTCCCATCCCTCCCGGAGCGCTTTCATGCCGGCACCTCCCGTGTCCAAAAGGGTCCCGTCGATATCCCAGAGCAAAAGCTTCATGCCTGATCACCCACTGCAGGAGTCCGGCCAACGTTTACCGCAGTTCTCATGCCTTGCGACGCACCAGGCGGAGAATGTGAACCGGTTTGTTGCGCGGATCGAGCGAGACAAAGTTGTCCGCCCCCTTCCAGTGGTAGACTTCCTCCCACATCAGATCCTCGACTGTGAAAGCCGCACCAGTGCCCAGCCCCATCTCCGCCAGAGGAAGGTGGATAAAGCTCTCCTGCCGGAGGTGGACGTCAAGATTGGCCACGACGATGATGAGGTTGCTGCGGTCATCATTCCATTTGTAATAAGCCAGAATGCGATCATTGCCAGCGGGGATAAAGGCCAGATTGGAATATTCGTGCAGCGCGGCGTTTTCCCGACGGATCGCATTGAGGCGGCTGATGAACTGCTTGATATTGCCGGGACGGTTCCAGTCTCTCGCCTTAAGCTGGTATTTCTCGGAATCGAGATACTCCTCGCGCCCTGGCAGTGGGGCGTTCTCACAAAGTTCATAGCCACTGTATATGCCCCAGGAGGTTGAAAGGGTGGCCGCCAGCGCGGCACGGAGCTTGAACATGGACCGCGGGGCGTTCTGGAGATGGTGGGGCAGGATGTCCGGGGTGTTGGGCCAGAAATTCGCCCGGTAGTATTCCCGCATTTCTCCCTGGGTCAATTCCGTGGCGTATTCCTGGAGTTCTTCCCGGGTCTCCCGCCAGGTGAAGTAGGTGTAACTCTGGTTGTAACCAATCTTCCCAAGCATGCGCATCATCTTCGGGCGGGTGAAGGCTTCCGCAAGGAAGATGATGTCGGGATCGGTCTTCCGGATCTCCCCGATGAGCCACTCCCAAAAGGAAACCGGTTTGGTGTGGGGATTGTCGACGCGGAATATGCGGACCCCGCGAGAGATCCAGAACCGCACCACCCGGAGCATTTCATTCCAGAGGGATTTCCAGTCTTCGCAGTGGAAATTCAACGGGTAAATGTCCTGGTATTTTTTCGGAGGATTCTCGGCATATTTGATCGTCCCGTCGGGACGCTGATGGAACCAGTCGGGATGCTCTTTGACGTAAGGATGGTCGGGAGAGCAGTTGATGGCGAAATCGAGAGCGATTTCCACCCCTCTCTTGCGAGCCTGATTGACCAGCCATTCGAAATCTTTCAACGTGCCGAGCGCAGGCTCCACCGAGCAATGCCCCCCCGCAGGCCCCCCGATCGCCCAAGGTGAGCCGGGCTCTCCGGGAAGGCAGGTGGTGGCGTTGTTTTTTCCTTTTCGGTGAGCCAAGCCAATGGGGTGGATGGGCGGAAAATACACCACATCAAACCCCATCGCGGCGGCGTCCTCGATACGGGGCAGGCAATCCCGGAATGTGGAGTGCTTTGTGGCGGAACCTTCGGCGGAACGGGGGAAAAACTCGTACCAGGAAGAAAAGCGGGCCCGCGGATGATCGACCCAGACCGGACAGGGCGTTTTCCATTCCGTCGCAAAACTGCGGTCCGGCCAGCGGGCCATGAGGGCATGGACCACGGCAGTACCATACTTGGCAGGCACTTCACGGGGAGGAGTGCCGGGCAGATCCTCAGCCAGAGAGGCCAGCATCTGCGCATCGGACCGGGCTTTCTTCAGCGATGCGCGATTCGAGGCCGCGCTGAAAATCCGTCTCCCCTCCTCCAGATCGACGCTGAAGTCCTCCTGGTCCCCGGTCAGTCGGCGTTCAAAATCATGAATCCAAGTGAGGTACAGATCGCACCAGGCTTCGATGGTAAAACGCCATTCTCCGATCTCGTCGAGGACGATGGTGGCGGACCACCGGTCATTGTCTACAGGGCGCAGCGGAGCTTCCTGCCACACCCGGGATGAGGCCTTCCGCCATTTAAGAACGGCGGCCAGCTGATCGTGTCCGTCCTTGATCAAATCAACCTCAATACACAAGGATTCTCCGGGAACCCGCTTCACCGCATAGCGCCCTCCCTCAATGAGAGGCGCGATATTACTGATGACGACGGTGTCGGGACGAACGGTTACAGGATTGCGGGCCATGACGAGAGATCAGAGTTTTGTCGTTGAAATTCAGCATTCTGGCTATGCAGGAATAGCGCCCAAATTCACCCCGGATCGGGACGTCGCAAGTGACAGGTTTTTCAAGAGTTGGGCAGCAACGGAGCCAGTTCGGGAAGTGCGCCACGTTCCACGGCGGCCTCCCGCAACCGGCTCAATGCGCATGGGATGTGCTCCAGAAAGGCTGGCTGCCCGCGGACCACACCGAGAAACCCGTAGG
>JADZAX010000427.1 GCA_020852405.1 Verrucomicrobiales bacterium | reverse complement strand
GTGCGCACCTCTCCAAACTCTCCCGTTTCCCCGATGTCAAGCTCCGCCCCGCTGGCATCCATGGGCAGATGAAAGGAAAACCCCTCGACTCCCCAGACAACTCCGGATCTCGGACGGACTCGGTCGCCGGGAATCAGATCGCCTTCGGCCTGTTCTCCCAAATGGCGGGAACCGGACTCAAAATTACCGGGAGCAATGACCTCCCAAACCAATTCGGCATCCTCTTTGATGAAGGCCATCCATTTTTGCAGATTCTTGCCAGCGCGCTTCACCAGATCCTTCCGAAGAAATCTCTTCTTCTCCTTCAACAACCATCCCTCCTGAAAAGGTCCCTTTTCGGGACAAATCATTTGGAAGGAGTTCCTGGCTTGATCGACAAATGTTCCCAATTCAGGGTCCTTTTCCAGTAAGCTCATCAAATTTGATGAAATTGGCTCCCCGTCCCCGGAAGCCATCCTTTCTGACAGCAGCAAAATTTCCTCCGTTGTCAAAAAGGGATAGGCCCAGTCAGATTCGCTGGAAACGAACGCATTCGCGGATGTAGAATCAAGGTTCATGCCCACATGGCTGCATTGGAGAATTCCAATGCCTGTCCTTCTGAAGTTAAGGATTCTTATACCAGATCCGTTACATCAATTTTCAAATTGTTTCCGGGGTCGTTTTGTTGTGACCACGGAGAAAGCGCGCCGATCGAACCAAGTATTTCTCTGGCCTTGATCCTCGCGCGGTGGGTGGCGGTTTTCACGCTGGCCTCACTCACCGAAAAATGCCGTGCTATTTCGCGAACTGAATAACCCTCGTTGTTCATAACGAGCAATTTCCCTTCCATCGGGCCAATCCTTTGCAAGACCAACTGAATGATATCCGTTAAAGCGGATCTTCGGTCAGGAAGCATTCCACCACCTTCCCCGCCGGAGGCCGTTTTCTCAGGCTGAGGAATCTGATTTCTGACGCGTCTGGCAAAAGTGCCAACCGTATACAATCTCAAATCAGAGAGGAGAAAAGAAGCCAAGGAACCCCGCTCAGGATCGAAACCTTTCAAGGCGCGATCGAATCTTCCTCCCGCGACGTCCCCTTCTCTGCCGGCCCGCCCCACCAACCATTCGCTGACGCAATCCTCCGCATGATGGAATCCGCCAATCCCCCGCATTTGCAGCTCGGCGAAGGCCAGAGCGACCGCTTGCCGACGCCAGCCCCTGAAAAACCACTCTTTGGCCTCCCAAACAGAGCCAGGATCCCATTCAAGATTATTTGGAACGCTGAACTCAGAGTGCCCATTTTGCATGTATTAAACCTCCCACATGGTTTAGTACACAGCTGACTGCCAATAGACAATACCTTTTTTTTGTCCGCACGGATTGATACCCGCTTATCGAGAATTTCCCAAGGCCGTCAATTTGATCCAAAAACACCGAATCTTCATCTGAAGTATCGCTGCAATACAGGATCATCCAGGGCGTCTTCCCTCAACCGGGCAATTGCTTCAGAGCCACTGAATACTGGACTCAAAGGAACTGGACGTTCCACTTCGGAAAATACTCCTTCCCCCGTTTTGCGGAACACCACAGTGGCGTCAAGCCCGGTCCCTTTCAGGGAACGCCGCAAGCCCCACAGGTCATTTCCCGGCACTGCGGCTTTCCGCAGGGCGAGTTGGCCCGCCGGATCGACGTATCCAACGAAGGCAAAGGAATCACTCTTCACTTGGGACAGCAATTGAGCCACTTTTTTGAACTGCCCAACATAGGACGTGTCCTCCAACTCAGCATAGTAACTTGTCAGCAAAGTCCCCCATTTTGCGTTGAGCCCGGGCACCATCCAATCACCGCTGTCCAAAGCCAAGGCTAGCCCATTCTGCCTCAAATCTTTCAGTTTTTGCAAATCGTCCGGAAAGGTCGTCCAGTCCAGTCCCCAAGCGTCCGGCCTTTTCAAGAGGGCCTCGCCCATTTTGATCTGCAGAAAAGCTTTGAACAGTGGATTGATTCCCTGTTTTCTAACCACGGCTTCCAAAAATGACAGCAGAGGCTCTTTGATTTGACCGGTTTCGGCATTGAGATGGACTTTGATGAGATCCTGGAAAAAGGAGCACTCCGGAGCCATTAGCCCCCTCGTCTGGGGCATCGAATCCCCGGTCACGGTGGAGGCACCGTTGCCGAATCGCGTGCTTGATGAGCGTCGGGTGAGAAACCTGACGGCGTCGGGACTGTTTTGGGGAATGTAAAAATCTCCAGTCTGCAGCGTCCTAGCCGGAGAGGCCGGATCCGGCCTGGTCTCCACTTCTCCACGACCGTAGGCCGTCACGGCTCCCGTTCTGCCATAGATGAGGATATCCCGCAGCATCCAGTCATCGTTCAGTTCCACCAACAGAGCTGACTCTTCCTTCCCCCCATCGGGCGGAATGGATGGGGCCACCCGCGCGGCGGCGCTGGCGAGGGTAAAAACCGTTCCCCCAAAGGCCAGCTCAAAGATTTCACGGTCGCTGATGGCCTCGATGACGGGAGCGGCAAGGAATTCCACGCCTTCCGGCAGACATCGCATGGCCTCGGGCGTCAGTTTGGGCTGCCTTCCAAGTTCAATGAGATAAGAGGCCTTGCCCGTCGATTCCCGCAACGCCTTTTCCCAGGCAAGGTGCTCAGTCAGGGATCGCTGGAGTTCTTCAGCCGCTTTCAGTGTGGTCGCCAATTCGGTCCTCATCTCCTCCGGCGCCAGCATGGCCTGTTCCACCGCACAAAGCGTGGCCTCATCTTTTGTCGGGTCGGGAGCATTGGACTGCCGCAAGGCCGCCACGCTGTCCCCGATCCGCTCCAGAAGCGGACCCAACGCCGGATTTTTGCGACCTGCCGCCCCCTCTTCCAGCACCTTCCGGAAAGCTGTCAGGCCGTCCTGGATTTTCGAAGTGGCAGCGGACTTCTTTCCCTCGATGAATCCGTTCCAAGCTATTATTTCCTTGTCGAAGACCTGGGCAGAAACTTCGCCCAAATCCAAGGCCACGGAGGATCTCATTTCC
>JADZAX010000426.1 GCA_020852405.1 Verrucomicrobiales bacterium | reverse complement strand
GGCGTCACCGTGATGCCCGAGTTGCTGTCTTCCCCATGAGTCGTCTGAAAAAGAAAATTTGTTTGGTTGGCGCGTATGCCGTCGGCAAGACGAGCCTGATCCGCCAGTATGTCGAAGGCATTTTCTCGGACCACTACCTGACGACCATCGGGGTGAAGATCGACCAGAAAGTGATCGACACCGGGGATGGCCGGGAAATGCAATTGATGATCTGGGATCTCGAGGGACGGGATGAGTTCCACGGGGTGCGGCGGGAGTATCTGCGCGGAGCGGCGGGATACCTGGCGGTGGCAGACGGCACGAGGCGCGAAACCTTGGCTCAGGCGGTTGAGGAAATCGAGGCCATCCGGTCGGAGCACCCTGCGATGCCTTGCTTGTTGATGATCAATAAGGCCGATCTGGAATCATGCTGGGAGGTCGGTCCTGATGAGATCGCATCCCTGCAAGGGCGCTTTCCGGTTTTGAAAACCAGCGCCAGGCAGGCGATGGGGGTGGAAGAAGCCTTCCTCTCCCTTGCGCGGATGATTCTGGTTGGAACTGAACTTCGCCCGGCATGAACCACGAAGCGGGTCCTCCCTGGCTCCCGGCAGTCCTCGACGGACTGGGCGTGGCCGTTCTGGAACGCCTTCCCGAACGAGGAGGGTTCAGGTCTTTGGGAAGCCTTCCGGATTGGTTCAGGGAGGAATTCGGTCCTGTGGGGGCGAGATTCCCGGGCGAGGTCCCATTTCTGCAGGATTTCGTGGAGAATGCCGCAGAGGCCTGTTGGTCGTCCGGAACGAGATCCTGCCAGTCGTCCGGACTGTGGACGGAGCCGGGCGGAGGAGCGTATGAAGCACGGGCGATTGCCCGGGACGGACAGGAACTTCTGACCATCGAGCGGTGTGGGGAGAGGTTGCTCCGTGAGCAGGGATACATCCAGCGTCTCCATGAGGACGCCCTGGAGAAACGGCGTTTGGCGAAAGAAGTCGAAAAAAAAGAGATCCTGCTGGATTGCATCGTGCATGATTTGAGCGGCCCGTTGGCCACGATCCTGATGAATCTTCAGCATGTCAGCCGTCAGATGGAGCGGCAGGACTTGCGTGAGGGGTTGGAGAGGGCGATCGGGCAGGCGGAACGCCAGCGGGCGTTGATCCGCTGCATTGGGGAGGTTTTTGCCCTTGATCTGCCCGCGCCATTGCTGTCCAAGGCCCTCCGTGGTGACAATGATGGCGTTTCCCTCCTGTCGCTGGCCCGGCAGCTGGCCTCGGCACACGAGGCGGGAGCCCGGGAGCGCGGAGTCACGATCCGGGTGTCGGGAAGCGATGGGTGGGTGGCTGGCGAACCCGGTCAGGCCGCCCGTATTCTGGAGAATCTGCTGGTCAACGCCCTGCGCTACAGCCCGGAAGGGGGAATCATCGAAATCAACGTCGAGGAGAGCGAAGACACCGTGCGTCTGGAAGTCCGGGACGAGGGACCGGGTGTGCCGTTCGAATTGCGGGGAAAGCTTTTCCGTCCCTATGCCAAGGCGGGCAGCAATGGCGGGCAGGCCGGGCTCGGCCTCTACTTCTGCCACCTCGTGACCACACTCTGGGGTGGTTCCATTGCCTATGCTGACCGGCCCGGTGGAGGCGCATGCTTCCGCATCAATCTTCCCGGAACCCAGCCTTCAACCGGGGAGGGCATGTCTTGAGTTCCGCGGTGACCAAGGCCGGATCATTGCTGGTGGTCGAGGACGATCCCGATTTTGCCGCCTCCTTGGAGAGCATATTGCAGTCCGCCGGCTATGAGGTGCGGCTTCTCGATGATGGTGCCGCAGCGGCCAAGTTGGCAGGGGAGGGAAGTTTCGATGCGGTCTTGACCGATTTCCGCCTGCCCGGCATGGGGGGGCTCAATGTGCTTGACACCTTCCGCGCCGCTCGAGTCCTGAGGCCCGTCATTCTCATGACGGCCCATTCGCATGCCGATCTCGCCATCGAGGCGACCAAGCGGGGGGCTTTCGATTTTTTGATCAAGCCATTTGATGTGGATGAGTTGCTGGCGGCCGTGGCCAAAGCGGTGCACGCGGGGCGTCTCCGGAGCGGCTCGGTGCGAATGTCCGAAGGGCACGATGATCCCGGGTCGAAGAAAGGCGTGACGCCGATGCTGGGTCGCAGCCGCGTCATGCAGCAGATCTTCAAGGATATTGGCCGCATTGCCCCCTCCAATGCCTCGGTGCTGATACTGGGGGAAACCGGCACCGGCAAGGAACTCGTGGCTCGGGCCCTCTGGCAGCACAGCCGTCGCGGTGAAGGACCCTTCATTGCGGTGAATTGCGGTGCGCTGCCCCAGGGACTTTTGGAGAGCGAACTTTTTGGCCACGTTCGCGGGGCCTTCACGGGCGCGGTGACCAATCGGGTGGGCCGTTTCGAGCAAGCGGACGGGGGCACCCTGTTCCTCGACGAGATCGGAGATCTGCCTATGGCACTTCAGGTCAAGTTGCTACGCGTGTTGCAGGACGGGGCCGTGCAACCGCTCGGATCCTCCCGGGAATTGACAGTCGATGTCCGGGTGATCGTTGCCACCAATCAGCCTTTGGAGCGTCTCATCGCCGAACAGCGTTTCCGTGAGGATCTTTTTTACAGGGTCAATGGAGCGGTCATCCGCCTGCCTCCTTTGCGGGAACGCCGGGAGGACATCCCGCTTCTGGTCCGGCTTTTTGTCGGCCTGGCTTCTGCAGATTTGGGCCAAGCCTCTCCCGACGTGTCTCCGGAACTCTTGGATTTCCTTGGCTCCCAGCCTTGGCCGGGCAATGTGCGTCAACTGCAGCAGGCAATCCGACGGGCCGTGATTTTTTCCAATGGGTATCCCTTGACGCCGGATCTCGTCGAAAAGGCGCTCGAAGGCGCCGCAGGCTATGTTCCGGGTGGTCAGCTAGAAGGGACCGGCGAAACTCTGGAAGATCTCGTTGCCACCGCATTGGATCGGGCCCGCAAATCAGGCGAGGGCAGAGCCTATGAGGAGTTGGTCAGCGGTGTGGAACGCAAACTGATCTCCATGGCTCTTCAGCGTTCCGGAGGGCATCTCGGGCAGGTGGCCGGCTGGCTCGGTATCTCGCGGGTCACCCTGCGCAAGAAACTGTCAGAGTTGGGACTCTGAGCCTAGGTTTTGACAGTTTCTTTGCATGGGATGGAAAGAAACTGTCAAAACTTACGTGATAGCGGTCTTTTGTCCAACATCTAAGTAAAATGCGTAAATCGTTGAATTACATAAAGGTAATTGTGTTTGTAACTGACTTGGCATGGATCAGGCTAAATATTACGGCATGACCCATGCGTTGCGCGTTCCCAACTCTCCCCCCCCATCAACGGGAACCGCAACTCCGTCGTGCGGCGAGGACAGGGTACGGTTTACCGATTTTCAATTGGTGGAGCGGTGCCTTGAACTCCCGCACGACGGAATGGGCGCTTTTCGGGAAATTGTCCAAAAATACCAACCCGGTGTTGATGCTCTGTGTTCCCAATTGCTGGGTCCGGGAGCAAGGGCTCTGGAAGCCAGCGAGCGGACGTTCGTGGAAATCTATCGCAAGCTTGTTCTTTTCGAAACCAGCCAACATTCCTTTTCAGAATGGGTCTTTCGGACTGCCTTCGGGCAGTGTCGCACGGAAATGACCAAGTCCTTTCACAGGGCCGGCGACCGCATGGGACTGCTCATTGCTTGATCCACCGGCGTGATTTGAACTCTGCTTTGGGCAGGGTGCCGGGGTCCACTGAGCGCACTGGAATCCGCAGAGCAAAGGCGCTGTGCAACGCCCGGGCGATCCGGGAGGAAAGCTCGGATGCCGGGATCGTTCCCCCGGCTTGCGGTTCCACCACGACTTCCAGCTCGGCCATGGAATCCCGCGTGCTTTGGATGACCTGGTACTCCGCCATTTCCGAAAACCGCCGGAGGACCTTTTCGACGGCCGTGGGGTAAATGTTGACCCCACGGATCACGACCATTTCATCGACCCTCCCGATGACGCCGCCGTCGAGGCAGAGCACCGGACCGAAGGTGGCTCCTGGAGGCGCGTCCCGCCAGACTTTCCGGACGACATCGCCGGTCCGGTAGCGCAGGAGCGGCGTCGCGGTGCGGGTCAGGGTGGTGATTACGAGTTCCCCTGTTTCGCCCTCGGCGACTTCCTGCTGACTTTCATGGTCGATTACTTCTGCCAGGTAGGACTCCTCAATGATACAGAGCGTCATCGGGTGGTCCGGGTGCTCGAAACTGATCGGCCCCACCTCGGTCATGCCGTGGTGGTCGTAAACTCGGGTGCCCGGCCAGAGTGATTCGAGACGGGCGCGGGTTTCGGGGACGGAGCCGCCTGGTTCTCCCGCGACGATGATTTTTTTCAACGCCAGATCCGCGAAATCGACCGGGTTTTGGCGGGAAAGGATCTCTCCCAGCCGCAACGCATAAGTCGGCGTGCAGCAGAGAACCGTCGCCGCATTCAACTGCATCGCCTGAAGGCGGGCTTCGCTGGAGAGTCCGCCTCCTGGAATGGAACGGGATCCCCGGCGGAGGGCACATTCAAAAGCAGTCCAGAAACCGAGGAAAGGTCCGAAGGAAAAGGCGAAGAACAGCACATCGTCCGAGCCGACCCCTGCCGCGTCGTAGACCCGATCCCAGCAGTCCAGCATCGCGGACCAGCTTTCCGGGGTGTCGAGCGTTGGCAGTGGAGCGCTGGCGGTGCCGCTGCTCTGGCAGTAGCGGCTATAGCGCCCGATCGGGAAGGTCAGATTCGAACCATAGGGAGGATGTTCTTCACGGTCCCAGACGAGATCCATTTTTGTCGTGAAGGGCATCCTCCGCGTGAAAACGTCCAAGCTGGGCAGATCCCGGTCCAGTCCGGCTTCTTTCAGCCGGGGACCATAGAAGGCATTGTCTGTCCCCAGCAAGCCCAGCAAGGTGCGCAATCGCCCGCATTGCAGGGCGGTGATGCGCTCACGGCTCATGGACAGAGGAGATTTCCTGAAGCGGAGGCGGCTTTACTTAGCCGTGTTGCCGCTGGAAGGCTTGTGCAGGGCGGCGGCGCCACCGGAATTGGTCGGAGCGTATTTGGCCACCATGAAGGCCCCCACGGCAGCCAAGGCGCATCCAAGGAGGAAGGGCTTGGGGAGGGAACCCCAACCTCCCTCAGGAGGATGGATGCTCATCGCGACGATCGTGTTGATAATGGGGGCGCCGGCAAAAACAATGGGCATGACCGCTGCTGCCGCCGCGCCTTTGTAAATGGGAGCTGCCGCGCCTAGGGCCAGCACCAGCGTGAAGGCACCCAAGGCGCCCGCGATGCCCGCGATGAGGCTCCATTTGATGCCCTCTCTGGTGAGGCTCCAGTCGGAACCACGCACCTTCAAGAGGACAGCGGAAGCCAATCCAATCAAGGCATAGGCGATGCAGACGAAAAGGAACGCTTTCAGGCCAGCGTGCGGTGTTTCCGCGCCCATGGGCATGAGGCCGCGGCCTTTGTGGAGGATGACACCGTAAACGCCCCAAGCCAGGACGGTGAGGAGGGCATAAAGTATCCAATTCATTTGGCGCATGGAAGGGTGGACGGATGATGGGGTGGTTGAATCGGCGGGGTGCCGGGGGCGCTGTGGCGACGGTGATGGAGTGACAACAGGAACGTCAAAATGGCGTGAGACAACGGGAGTTGAAGGGCCTCCTTTCGTGCAATCCCCTGTCGCACGCAAACGGTTTCCCTGGAACGGACGTGAAAACGTATCCGCGGGGACTTGGCGAACTCCCCATCCGCTGCTTGCGGCAATGCCAATTGGGATTAACTTGTTCAGGCCCCTCACGCGGTGCCAGATCCATGGACATCAATTACAGTTGGCAAAACCCGATCGGGCAAGCGACCTCGTTTAAGACGGAAACGACCCGCAATCTCGGTTGGTGGATTCTGCTCGCCATTCTGGTCTCGGTGGTCGGTCACGGGGTGTTGTATCTCATGCTGGGAGCCATGCAATGGGCCGGGGCCGCGCCGCCGCCCAAACCGGAGCAGTACTGGCATGACTTGCGCCGCCAGCAGGAGGTCGTGATTCCCGCCGACGTCATTGAACAGTTCCTTCCCACACCGAAGGATGCGCCGAAAGACGAGCCAAAACCGGAACCGGGCAGCGCTGACTTGGTGTCCAAGGAATTGGATGAATTTGAAATGATGGAGAAGCTCAAGGATGAGCCGGTCCGTCTCACGCCGGCGGTGGATGCTGCCCAGATCATCGGATCGGACCGCCCCATGGTGGCCAAAGCCACCCTGACTGCGCATGCCGCCGCACTGGAGGTCTCGGCCTCGGAGGTGCTCAGTCAGGATCTCAAATCGATGCGGCAAAAGCTGCTCGACACCCCGATCGCTTCCGCGGAACAGCCGGTGCTGGCTCTCGGGGCGGACGATGTCGTCAATACGGTGGATTCACAGGAATTTCTCCGTTCTTTGGCAAAGAAGTCGTTTGGGCAAAAAGCCGAAACCTTTCTCAAAGGTTACAGCGACATCGACACCGTGATCGGAGCCACCGGCGGTGATCTTCCTCCGGGCGGGCAGAAGTTCCTCCTCCCGACGGACATTGTGTTTGATTACAATGAGTATGAGGTCAAAGAGCAGGCCCGGCTCAGCCTCATGAAACTGGCTTTCCTCATCCAGACAAATCCCACCGCCACGTTCACCATCGAAGGGCATACCGATCTTTTCGGTTCGGATGAGGCCAACCAGGCGTTGAGCCAGCAGCGGGCCAATGCCGTGCGCGAGTGGTTCATCACCAATCTGAAGATCAACCCTTCCAACATTCAAACCGTGGGACGGGGGCGTTCGGCTCCGATTGTTCCCGGTGGCACCATCGAAGAGCAGGCCATCAACCGGCGGGTGGAAATCGTGGTGAAAAAGTGACGCCGCGGCTCTGTGGCTGGGTTCTGTTCTTTTCCTGCCGTCGGAGGCCGCGTAGTGCTGCTCCAGGGGCAATTTGATCTTGAAATTGGGTCAGAGGTCCCTATGCTCCGCAACTTGTCCGGTCCTTGGCCCGCAGCTGAGACTAAGCTCCGCTCCGGCAATCCTCCACCCTGCTGATCATGCCAACTCTGCCCCGTGTTCTCGTTACGCTTCGCATGCCTTTGGAGCATCTCGCGCCCTTGGATGGGATCGCTGAGATCGACATGTCGCCACATGAATACCGTCTGATGACCTCCGAGGAAGTCGGGCGCGCCCTGCCGGGCTGTGCGGCCATTCTTTCCCAGGGGGAACTCCGGGTCGATGAGGCCCTGCTAGCCCTGGAGCCGGGTCTCAGGATCGTGGCCAACGCGGCCATGGGTTACGACAATCTCGATATCCCGGCACTGACCCAGCGGGGTATCTGGGCGACCAACACGCCCGATGCCTTCGTCGAGTCATCCGCAGACCTGACCCTGGGCCTGCTGCTCTCCCTTGTCCGCAACATTGTCACTGGAGACCACCATGTGCGCGCGGGCGAATGGTCCTCCCAAGGGTTCCAGCCGGTCCGTTGGGAAGGCATGCTGCTCGGAGGGAAAACGCTCGGGATGGTCGGCTACGGACGCATTGCGCAGGCGGTGGAAAAGAGGGCGCTTGCGTTCGGGATGAAAGTCCTCCACACCAGGTCCCGTCCGGGGGCGGCCCCCGGGCCTAACCACCGCTCGCTGTCGGAGCTGCTGGCGGAGTCTGACGTGGTCAGTCTGCACGTGCCGCTGAATCCCACGACGCGGCATCTCATCAATGCCGACACGCTGGGGCAGATGCGTCCCGGAGCCATTCTGCTGAACGTCTCCCGCGGGAGTGTCGTCGACGAGCCCGCCTTGATCAGCACGCTGCGGAGCGGCCATCTGGCCGGGGCCGGACTGGATGTCTTTGAACGTGAGCCGCACGCCAGTCCGGAGCTTTTCCCGATGAGCAATGTGGTGCTGACTCCCCACCTCGGGGGCAGCACCCGGGAGGACCGGGCAGGCGGGAGGAGACTGGCGGCGGAGAATGTGGCCGCCGTGCTCAGGGGGGAAATCCCGCCCAACGCGTTGAATTCCGTGTCTCTCCGGGCGGACGGCTGATGGTTTGCGGTCCGCGGAAGGGGATTGCTGCCTTCAATCGCAGGATTTTGCGGGATTCCGGCCGATGAAGGGGTGCTGCTCGACGTCGAGCACCGAACCGCTGACCGGTCCGGCTTCGCGGCTGAGAAAATAGACCACGGCGGCCGCGATTTCCGCGGGATCAAAGATCCTTCCGCTGGGGGCGAACATGGGGGAGAGACGCGACGGCCAGTTCTCCGGCAGCCCCTGCTCCTTTTTCCGGATGCGTTCGTTCTCGGTCAGCACCCATCCCGGGTTGACCTGATTGACCCGCACGCCATTCTCCCGATGCAGGGTGTCGCCAAGGTTCCTCGTCATCGTCATCAGGGCGCCCTTGGACATGGAGTAGGGCAGCAGATTGGGTTCGCCACAATAGGCGTTGACCGAACCGATGTTGACCACGCTGCCCCTGGTCTCGCTCAGTGCCGGTAAAGCCGCCTGAATGAGGAAGAGAGGCGCTCGCACATTCACCGCCATGAACCGGTCGAAGTCTTCCGGACGCGTTGTTTCCAATTGACCGGTCCCGACCGCCGCCGCGTTGTTGACGAGCCCGTCGAGCTTGCCGAACCGGGCGAGGGCAAGGCTGATGATCGCCGTGCCAAAATCATCCGCGCAAACATCGGCGATGAGGAGCGCCGTCCGGTCACCGCCGGGATCCAGTTCTGTCCGGGTTTCTTCCCCCAACGCGGGCTCAAGCCCGTGCAGAATGACCCTGCCTCCCTCTTCGAGAACGCGGCGGGCGATCGCTTTGCCAATCCCGGTGGTCGAGCCGGTAACGATGATGACCTGATCTTGAAGACGATTCATGTTTACCCTCCAACAAAGCGGCGACCGCCGGTCCCGTCAACTGCCTCCCCCGGGAAGGATTGCGGAAAAATCACAAAAAACATCACCCCTTGGGCACCCGTTGGGCATCATTCTCGCGTATACTTCTGACATCCACCCTCCATTGATCCCATTCGACATGCCTTCACCCACCGCTCCCTTTTCCCTCGAAGCACACAAAATTACCGTCACCAATCTGGTGCGGAATGCCACCCCGTCCCGTCTTGTCGAAGATGCGCTGCAGTATGAAGGCTCGATGGGGACGATGCTCGCGGACAGTGGGGCTCTTGTCGTCAGCTCCGGCAAAAAGACCGGGCGCAGTCCCAAGGACAAGCGCATCGTGGAGCATCCGGACAGCGTTTCGGATGTCTGGTGGGGAAACATCAACATCAAGCTCCCGCTCCACACCTTTGAAATCAACCGGGAGCGGGCGATCGACTACCTCAACATCTGTGACCGGCTCTATGTCATGGACGGCTATGCCGGGTGGGATCCCGCCTGCCGCCTCCGGGTCCGGATCATCGCCTCACGTGCCTATCATGCGCTCTTCATGCACAACATGCTGATCAGGCCGACGGAAGAGGAGTTGGCCACCTACGGAGAACCCGACTATGTCATTTACAATGCGGGGCATTTCAGCGCGAACCGCCACACGGAAGGGATGACTTCCAAGACCAGTGTCGACATCTGCTTCGAGACCCGGGAAGTCGTCATTCTGGGCACGGAATACGCGGGGGAAATGAAGAAGGGAATTTTCTCGATCATGAATTTCCTGATGCCGCTCCAGGGCATCCTCTCCATGCACTGCTCGGCCAACATGGGGGAAGACGGGGACACGGCGCTCTTTTTCGGGCTGTCCGGGACGGGCAAGACCACGCTCAGCGCGGATCCCCGCCGGCGTTTGATCGGGGATGATGAGCATTGCTGGTCGGACCGCGGCATTTTCAACATCGAAGGAGGATGCTACGCCAAATGCATCAACCTCTCCGCTGAAAAAGAACCCCAGATCCATGCCGCCATCCATTTCGGTACCGTGCTGGAGAATGTGGCCTGCGACCTGGCCTCGCGCCGGGTCGATTATGCCGACGCGCACATCACCGAGAACACCCGAGCGGCTTATCCCATCGAGTACATTGACAATGCCGTGGTGCCCTGCCTTGGAGGACATCCGGACAACATCATTTTTCTTACCTGCGACGCGTTCGGCGTGCTGCCCCCGGTGAGTCGGCTCACCTCCGAACAGGCGATGTACCATTTCATCAGTGGCTACACCGCCAAGGTGGCCGGCACGGAGGATGGGGTGACGGAGCCTTCGGCGACGTTCTCGGCCTGCTTTGGGGAGGCCTTCATGGTCCTGCACCCCAACCGCTACGCTGAACTCCTGGCGGAAAAAATGGCCCGCCACGGTTCCAAAGTCTGGCTGGTCAACACCGGTTGGACCGGCGGGGGTGTGGGCGTGGGGCGGCGTATTGCGCTTCCTCACACTAGGGCCATCATCGATGCCATTCTGGACGGGCAGCTGGAGGGAGTGGCCATGCGCACCGATCCTGTTTTTGGGCTGGCGATTCCCGCAAATGTGCCCGGGGTTCCCGACCAGATTCTCACTCCCCGCGATGCTTGGAAGGATCCTGCGGCCTATGATGAAAGAGCCGCCAAACTGGCCGAGTTGTTCCGGACCAATTTCGCGAATTATGCCAACGGGGTCAGTGACGCCGTGAAAAAGGCGGGTCCAACCGGGTGATCGGCGGCTCCCTCCGGGGCTGTCAACCTGCTTGATTCCTTCCCGAGTCGGTGGGAGAATCTTGTCCCATGTACGTTGCTTCCCTGTCCTCCCGTTGTTTTTTTCATTCCTGCCTCGGCGCCGTTGCTTTGGCGGCGGCATCCTTGTCCCATGGAGAGACCGTGCTGGTTGAAGCCGAGTCCTTTGAAAAAGCCGGAGGCTGGCAGATGGACACCCAGTTCATCGACATCATGGGGTCTCCCTACCTCCTTGCCCACGGCCTTGGGAAACCGGTTGCCGATGCGGAAACGACGGTCACTTTTCCCTCGGCGGGCACCTACCGTGTCTGGGTCCGCACCAAGGATTGGGTTGCCCATTGGGGGGCCTCCGGCACTCCCGGTCGGTTCCAGATCGGCGTGGATGGCAAGCTGCTCCCCACCGAATTCGGCACGAAAGGTGCCGACTGGGATTGGCAGGAGGGCGGCAGCATCACGGTTGCCGGGACCTCCGTTCGCCTCCGATTGCATGACCTCACCGGCTTCGACGGACGTTGCGATGCGGTGATCTTCAGCAGCGATCCTGGTTTCGAGCCGGACAATTCCAGCGAGGTGCTTGCCGGTTGGCGGCGCAACGCTCTGGGACTTGGGGCAGGGGTTGCCAATGAGGGTCCCTACGATGTGGTTTTCATCGGAGGAGGTTACGCGGGAGCCTGCGGGGCCATTTCCGCCGCCCGGATGGGGCTAAAAACGGCGCTGATCCAAAACCGCAGCGTGCTCGGTGGGAACGGATCTTCGGAGGTCCGCGTCTGGGCCATGGGGAATACGCCTCCGGGCCTCTACCCTCTCGGCGACATCATCCGGGAGTTCGAGGACAGCGCCAAAGCGTCTCCGGGCACCTATGAGGAGTTTGAGGACGCCAAAAAAGAAACCATCGTCCGTGCGGAAAAGAACCTCGATCTTTTCCTCAACCACCAAGCTATCCGCGTCACCACGGAGAAAAACCTGATCACAAGCGTGGACGCCTTCGACACCCGTAGCGGGGCGGTGCGCCGTTTTGAGAGCCGCACTTACTGTGATGCGACCGGTCACGGCACGGTGGCCATGATGGCCGGGGCGGATCTTTCACGCATTGACGGAGGCCGCATGGGCATGAGCAACATGTGGACCTGGGGAGACACCGACGCTCCCGCGGCCTTTCCCGAGACTCCTTGGGCACTTGACCTGGCGGAAGGGGATTTTCCCTACCCCAAGAAATACCATGCGGAATGGTTCTGGGAGAGCGGTTTTAACAAGGACCCTTTGGCCGACCTCGAAACCATCCGGGACTGGAATCTGCGGGCCAATTACGGTGCCTGGAATGCGATGAAGAACAAGGGGGCCTATGCCCGTTACGACACCACCGGGAAAAACCACGGCCAGGCCGCCCTGACCTGGATGGCCTACATCGGGGGGCCGCGTGAAACCCAGCAGGTGCTGGGCGACATCATCCTGACCGAGGACGACATTGTGAACCGGAAGCCCTACGATGACGGCTGTGTCCTCTCCACCTGGTCCATCGATCTTCACTACCCGGTGGAAGAATACGCGAAGAAGTTTCCTGACAATCCTTTCATTTCCAAAGCAGTGCATGGCAAAGGAGTCGACCGGAAAAAGGGATATCCGGTGCCTTACCGCTGCTTTTATTCTCGGAACATCGGAAACCTTTTTGTGGCCGGCCGCAACATCAGCGTCACCCACGAGGCTCTTGGCACGATACGCGTCATGAAAACCTGCGGGATGATGGGAGTGGTTGTGGGGAAGGCTGCGGCGGTCTGCGCCAAGCACCAATGTCT
>JADZAX010000425.1 GCA_020852405.1 Verrucomicrobiales bacterium | reverse complement strand
GCTGCGTTCCTGGGCCGTCCGGCTCAAAGGCGAGCGGGGGACTTTCGAGGAGGGCGATCTCGCCACCCTTCTGAGTCTCGCCGATGAGACCTCCCCGGCAGGCTCGGCCATCGTGCGGCGTCATCTGGCTTCCCTGTTGGACCGTTTGCCGAAGACCAATCGCTGGGACCTCGCAGGCCGTCTCCTGGGCCATGGCGAAGATGCCACCGACCACAATATCCCCCTCCTCCTTTGGTATGGGGTGGAGCCTCTCGTGATGGATGATCCTGATCGCGCGTTGGTGCTGGCGAGAGCTTCGAAAATCCCGCTCGTGCGCCAATTCATCCTGCGCCGTCTAGCCCAGGAAGATGATGGTCGTGAGCGCCTTCTGACCCTGGCCGCCAAGACCGGCACGAAGGCGGAAGAGAGGATGTTGATTCTCGACGAGATCACCACCGCGCTCCAGGACCGGACCAGCGCGCCCATGCCGAAAGCCTGGGACTCAGCCTTCACCGCTCTGGCCGGGGAGGGCGATGCGGCGACACGGCAAAAGTTGGAGCTGCTCGGCACCAAGTTCGGGGATCGGCGCCTCCTGCCCCGCTTCCGCGCCATTCTGGGGGATCCGAAGGCCGATCCCGCCGTGCGCGAAAATGCCTTGTCTGCTCTGCTCGGGGCAAAGGATCCAGAAAGCCTCGGGATTCTGCAGGGCCTCGCCTCCGGCACCGCCTCCCCTTTCCGTGGCATGGCCATCCGGGCCCTGGGCAGCTATGCCGACGCCGCGACGCCGGAAATCCTGGTCAGATCCTTCGCCTCTTACGACCCCGCGGAGAAAGCCGAGGCCGCCAATGTGCTGGCTTCCAACGTAGTCTCCGCCAAAGCCCTCCTCGCTGCGTTGGCTGACGGACGGATACCCCGCAGTGCCGTCTCGGCCTTTCATGCCCGGCAAATTCGTTCTCTGGGGGATGAGGGGCTCAAGGCCGCGCTGGAACAGCATTGGGGCAAAGTCACGGACACTTCGGAGGCGAAGAAAGCCGAGCTGGCGCGGTACCAAAAACTGCTCACACCCGCGTTCCTCGCCAAGGCCAATCTGGGGCAGGGACGGGCTCTCTTCAACCAGACCTGTTTTGCCTGTCACAGCCTTTTCGGACAGGGCAACGCGATTGGTCCCGATCTTACCGGAGGGAACCGGCAGAATCTCGACTTTTTGCTTGAGAACATTCTTGATCCCAGCGCGGTGGTCGGGGCGGATTACCAGTTGACGATTTTCACCCTGAAAGATGGCCGGGTGCTCTCGGGAATGCCGCGTCAGGAGAATGAGAATGCGGTGCGGGTCGCCCTGCTGGGCGCGGCCGAGCAGCTGCTCCCCAAGGCCGACATCGTCAAACGGGAATCCGTGCCAGTGTCGATGATGCCCGAGGGAATTCTCGCTCCGTTCAAGGAGGAGCAGGTGAGGGATCTCGTCGCCTATCTCCAGAGTCCGATTCAGGTCCGGGGCTCGGAACCGGGGGAAGTCTTTTGGGAAGGCGAAAGTCTCAAGGTGGTGAAATCCTCCGGTTCCATCAAGCCACAGGGTATGGGGGGCTTCAAGAAGGCCCAATGGAGCGGCAATGCGCATCTCTGGTGGACCGGTGCGAAGCCTGCCAACGAACTGGTGTTGGAGTTCACATTGCCTGAGGATGGCACCTGGGAGCTTTTCGCCACATTGACCAAAGCCAGAGACTACGGCATCATCACTCTCAAGTTGGATGGTGGCGGTGCCCTGGTGCAGGGCCTTGATCTCTTCAACGAGCCCGATGTGATCAACACCGGAGAGATCCGCCTCGGTCGGCAAGAGATGAAGGCCGGAACTCACACCCTGCATGTCCTCATCGATGGGGCGAATCACAAGGCGGTGAAAGGCTACATGGTCGGCATCGATTATCTGCGGGCCGTGAAGCGGTGACGCTTGGGGAACTTTGATGGTGAAATGGTTCTGAAGGGGGAGACAAGATGCCTGGTAACGAGCTACTGCTGCTGACCATCCTTGGTGCGGCGATGTTCAGGGTGGTCTGGCTTTGTGCGATGGGTGCGCGTCATGTCTGACAGTCTGTCCTATTTCCGCGGAGCCCTCCTTGAGGCGGGTTTGATCCAGGGGAGCAGTGCCATCCTGACTCCGCTTTGCGGTGGCGTTTCGAGTGACATCTGCAAGGTGGAGGAGGGGGACCGGATCTTTGTGGTGAAGCGGGCCCTGGCGAAGTTGAAGGTGGCGGACGATTGGTTTGCCGATGTCTCCCGGAACCGGTTCGAATTGGCTTATCTCCGCAGGGTAGGTTCTTTTCTGCCCAGGGCCGTGCCCGGGGTCATCCATGCCGCGCCGGACCAGGGGTGGTTTGCCATGGAATACCTCGAGGGCTTTGAGAATTGGAAAGCCGGTCTTCTTCAGGGGAATCTGCGATCCGGAGATGCGGCAGCAGCCGGCCGGATCCTCGGAACCATCCACCGTACGACCTGGGACGACGAGGAAGTCCGCGCGGAGTTTGAAACCACGGAGCAGTTCCACCAGTTGCGGATTGAACCCTATTTGCTGACCACCGCCGACCGTTGCCGGGATCCAGGATTGGCCGATGTGATCCGTGTCGAAGCCACCCGCCTCCGGGCCACCCGCCGCTGTCTCGTGCACGGGGATTACAGTCCCAAAAACCTCCTCGTAGGCTGTGACAGGCTTGTCGTGCTGGATTGCGAGGTTGCCTGGTTCGGTGATCCCTGCTTCGATGTGGCCTTCCTGCTCAATCATTTGCTTCTCAAAGCACTCCATCTCACGGACCAGAGTGTCGATTTCGTCGGCTTGGCGTCCACGGCATGGGCTTCATATCAGCGGGCCTTGGGCGATCCGGACCGGATGGCATTGGTCGCCGTCCCTCTCCTGACCGTGCTGCCGATGCTCATGCTGGCCCGGATTGATGGAAAGTCGCCCGTCGAAGACCTCACCGGTGAAGTCAAACGTCAGGCTGTCCGTGAATTCGCCGCT
>JADZAX010000424.1 GCA_020852405.1 Verrucomicrobiales bacterium | reverse complement strand
GGTCACGACCAAAACGGGGCAGCCTCTCAATTGCGCCTGGCTGAGACCGATGTGGCAACCGCAAAAGCCACCATCGCGGAGCGGCAACAGGCCGTCGACAGCTCCCGGCGCCAGCTTGAAATCCTCCTTGGCAGGTACCCGGCTGGCCGGGTGGAATCTGCCGCTCTCCCCGCGATGCCGACCAAAGTCCCCCCCGGGCTGCCCTCGGAACTCCTGCAGCGCCGGCCTGACGTGCTGGCAGCGGAACGCCGTTTCGCGGCGGCTGGCAGGCGGGTCACGGAAGCCAAGCGCGCGGTATTTCCCAGACTCTCTTTGACCTCCAGCGCGGGCACCTCCACGGAAAATCTCTCGGAGTTGTTGAACAGCGATTTTGGGGTGTGGAATCTGGCCGCCAATGCCGTGCAGCCAATCCTCTATGCGGGGAAAATCCAAGCGGGAAAGGACATCAGATTTTCCGAGGAGAAGGAGGCCCTGGCTCAACTGCAAAAAACCGTGATTCAGGCGTTCAGTGAGGTCGAGACCGCGCTGGCCGCGGAACAATATCTCGCGAGCCGGGTCACCGCCATCGTCGAAGCGCAACGCCTCGCGGAGGAAGCCGATCAATCGGCCCGTGCCGACTACCAGCAGGGACTCGGTGATCTCTTGACGGTTTTTGTCTCGCAGAACCGGCTCATCCAGGCCAAAGCCAAACTGCTTGCGGTGCAACGCCTCCGCCTGGAGAATCGCGTCAATCTTCATCTCGCCCTCGGAGGAGACTACCGGCCGCACTCCCCCTCAACCGCCACGGCACCTCACTGATTCCCGGCTTTTCCACCCACATCATGCGCACGATCGTCACGCTCATCATCTGCCTGCTCCTCCTGGGAGCCGTCGGAGGAACTCTCGTTATCCTCAAGAAAAACAAGCCGGAAGCCGCCAAAGTGGAAAAGCCAAAGCTTGTTCCCACCGTCGAAGTTTTTGCCAGCAAGGCCGTGGATATCAACCTCCAACTGCCAAGCCAGGGACTCGTCATGCCACGCCGGACCACCGTGCTGGCCGCAGAAGTCCCTGGCCGGGTGGGATCCGTTTCTGAAAGATTCAAAGTTGGGGAGCGGTTTGAAAAGGGCGACATCCTTCTGGAAATTGACTCGGCCGACTATGATTCCGCAGTGGTCCAGTCTGAAGCGGCCCTCGCCGAAGCCAAGGCCTCCCTCATGCAGGAAGCGGCCCGCGCCGACCAAGCGAAACGTGACTGGGACAAACTTGCCGCCGGCCAGACCCCCAGCGATCTCGCCATGCGAAAGCCGCAGATGCTCAGTGCCGAGGCACGTGTTCTGGCCGCGGAGGACAACCTCACCAAAGCCCGGCGTGATTTGGAGAGGATCAAGATCAAGGCGCCCTTCGGAGGCCGGATCCGCGCCACCCACACTGAAGTCGGTTCCTACCTGATGCCGGGAGCACCCGTGGTGGATTTCGACTCCACCGGCAAGCTGGAAGTCAGGCTCCCCCTCTCGATTGACGACCTCTCATTCATGGCTTCCGGCAGCTCCCGTTCCGCGATGGAGGTCTGCTTTGATCTCGAAGTCGCCGATAAACCGTATACCTGGAAAGGTCGAATTGTGCGCAACGAGGGCGAAGTGGAACGCGCCAGCCGCAGCACGTACCTCGTGGCGGAAATTGATGAAGAGAGCGACCAAAGCGGAGGACTGTTGCAACCAGGGCTCTTTGTCCAGGCACGAATCGCCGGGCGCACGCTGTCCGGAGTGCACCGCATCCCCCGCAAAGCCTTCCTGGACGCCGGACGCACCGAAAGGGACGCAGCCCCCGACGCATCCAACACCGAGCGCATCGCGCTGGTGGGTCCAGAGGGCACCATCATCATCCGCAAAGTCACGGTGGTTCGCCACCTCGGCCCCGACTTGTTGGTGGACAGCGGATTGAATGACGGAGACCGCGTCTGTTTGACGGCCCTGCCCGGATTGGTCGACGGCATGAAGGTGCTTTCCAAGGAAGCCCAGCCCCCTGCCCTGACGGAAGATTCCAAGCCCAACGTTCTCCCCTGACCAAACCCATTTCCCATGGAAAAAGCCATCTATTGGTTCTCCCGCAACCACGTTGCGGCCAACCTGCTCATGATCGCCATCATGATCATGGGGTTGGCGACTTGGTCCAAATTGAAGAAGGAGATCTTCCCCGAAACCTCCATTGACGCGGTGACCATCAGCATTCCCTACCCAAATGCAACCCCCGAGGAAGTCGAGCGAGGAGTTTGCGTCCCGGTGGAGGAAGCCATTCAGGACGTCGACGGTATCGACCGCATCAAATCCACCGCCGCTCCCGGTTTCGGATCCGTCGTGGTGGAGGTCGCCAGCGGCTACAGCGTGCGGAATGTGATGGATGACGTGAAAACCCGCGTCGATGCGATTGACAATTTCCCCGAAGAGGCGGAACAACCGACGCTGGAGGAGTTGATTCTCAATGCGGAAGTGCTCAGCGTGGCCATGAGCGCCAATGCGGATGAGAGTTCGCTGCTCCACATGGCGGAAAGGCTCCGCGACGAACTGATGCTGCTGGACAACGTCACCAGAGTGGAACTCGCGGCGACCCGCGACTATGAAATCAGCATCGAAGTCTCCGAGACCACCCTCCGGGCTTATGGATTGACTTTCGACCAAGTGGCCAATGCCGTGAGGGCCAGTTCACTGGATCTGCCGGCCGGCTCGGTCCGCACCGAGGCGGGCGAGATTCTGGTCCGCACCGAAGCGAAGCGCTACACCTCGCCCGATTTTGGAGACATCACCGTGGTAACCCGCCAGGATGGCAGCCAGGTGCACCTCAGAGACGTCGCCAAGATCGTCGACGGCTTCGAGGAAATCGACCTGGAATCCCGTTTTGACGGGGCCACCACCATGCTGCTGAAGGTTTACCGGGTCGGCAATGAAGACACCCTGAAGGTCGCCGCAGACGTGAAGAAATTTATCCTCGAAGAGGCGCCCCTGCTCTTTCCCCGCAGTGTGAAATTGGAAATCTGGAAGGATGACTCCAAATACCTGCAAGGCCGGCTCAGTCTCCTCAGCCGCAATGCCGCCTTCGGTTTCGTGTTGGTGCTCATTGTGCTGTCGCTCTTCCTCCGTCCGGCTCTGGCCTCTCTGGTGGCGCTTGGCATTCCGGTGGCCTTTCTCGGAGCGGTCGCGGTGATGCCTTTCCTCGGCGTGTCCGTGAACATGATTTCTCTTTTTGCCTTCATCCTGGTGCTCGGGATCGTGGTGGATGACGCCATCGTGGTCGGGGAGAATGTCTACGATCGCATCTGCAACGGGGAAGACCCCAAAACAGCCGCGCCGGCTGGCACCCATGAAGTCGGAGTGGTCGTCATCTTCGGGGTCCTGACAACGATGATGGCCTTCACCCCGATGCTTGGTCTGAGCGGCGTCAGTGGCAAAATTTGGCCCAACATTCCCTTGGTGGTCATCCCCACGCTAGCGTGGTCGCTGCTCCAGTCGAAGTTCGTCCTGCCATCCCACCTCGCGCTCCTGCGGAGGCGCTCGCCCGACCAGCGGGGCCTCTCCGACAGATTGTTGGGAGGCGTCGACAGGACCCTGCAACGGTTCATCCAACGTGTCTACAAGCCCATTCTGTTGCTGTCCATGAGGTGGCGCTATGTCACCGCGTGCGCTTTCCTGACCCTCCTGGTGCTGGTGGCGGGTCTGGTTGCCACGGGCTGGATCAAGGGCCAGTTCTTCCCCGATGTGGAAGCCGACGTGATCATTGCCCGGGTTCGTCTCGGGGAAGGCGTCGCGTTTGCCGAGAGCCGGCGTGCGGTGGCGCAGATCAATGACGCAGCCAACCGGCTCAATGAGGAATACATCGCCCAGTATGGCACCCCGGTCGTCCGCCACCTGCTCGCCAGTGCGGGAACGCAACCTTTCCAACAGGGCTTTCAAAACATCTCCGGTCCTCCCACGGGGGACAACATCGGCGAAGTCGCCATGGAACTCATCAACGGAGCCGACCGCAAATGGAAAGGCGTGGAGATCGCTTCCCGCTGGCGGGATCTGACCGGCCCCGTCGTCGGCGCGCGGGAACTGACTTTCCAAACCCAGGGCGCCGGGGGCGGCAATGCGATCGATCTCGAACTGTCGGGAAACAACATCCCCGAACTGGAGCAGGCCGCGGCGATGGTGAAGGAGGAACTAGGAAAATTCCGCGGCATCATCGACATCGCGGACTCCAATCGCCCCGGGCAGCGGGAATTGAAACTCGCCATCAAATCCGCCGGAGAAGCCCTGGGTTTGCGTCTCATCGACGTGTCCCGCCAGGTCCGGCAGGCGTTCTATGGGGAGGAAGCCCAGCGTCTGCAACGGGGGCGTGACGAGGTGAAAGTCATGGTGCGTTACCCCGAAACAGAGCGCGCCTCCATCAACAATCTCACCAGCATGAAAATCCGGACGGCCAACGGCACGGAGGTTCCCTTCACGGAAGTCGCCGAATTCTCGGTGGGGCGCAGTGCCTCCGCCATCCAGCGCGCGGACCGACGCCGCGCCATCACGGTCACGGCCGACATCGACAAAGCCATCCCGGAAGCAAATGCCAATGAAGTCGTCGCATCGCTGAACGAGGAGGTTCTGCCCAACATGAAAACACGCTTCCCGGGGGTGAACTATGGTTTCCAAGGAGAACAGAAAGACCAGAACCAGTCGGTCGGAGAACTCGGAAGAAAAGGTCTGCTGGCCCTGCTGGGCATTTATGTCCTGTTGGCCATTCCTCTCCGCTCCTACATCCAACCCATGATCGTGATGTCGGTGATCCCTTTCGGCATCGTCGGCGCAGTGGTCGGCCACGTGATCATGGGTCTGACCCTCAGTATCATGTCCATGTGTGGCATCGTCGCCCTGGCAGGCATCGTGGTCAATGACAGCCTCGTCATGGTGGATTATGTGAACCGGGAGAGGGAAAAGGGCCATGGCCCGCGCGAAGCGGCCCTCCAAGCCGGCATCCGCCGCTTCCGCCCCATCCTGCTGACCTCGGTCACGACGGCGGCAGGCATCATGCCGATGGTGTTGGAGACCGACCTCCAGGCCCAGTTCCTGATTCCCAGGGCCGTTTCCCTCGGCTTCGGGATCATGTTCGCGACCTTCATCACGCTTTTTCTCGTCCCCACGATTTACCTGATCCTGGAGGATGCGAAAGACCAGTTCTGCCGGATTTTCAATATCCCCCAGGACTCCCCGGCACCACCACAGGAAACGGTTCCCGGGGGAACGCTGACGGTCGGCAACCACTCCTGACCTTGGGCGGTCTGGGACGCGCGCCCGCGCGGCCCGGTTGTCATGACCTCCAAGCCCGTCCCGCATCGCTGGGTGCCGCAGGGCCAGAAATCCAGAGGTTGCAAAGGTGACGATCCGTGTGGACTATACGGATTCTATCCCCCTTTTTTTCCCCTCGCATGGATCGTAGAGTCGTCATTACCGGAATTGGTGTCGTTTCCCCTATTGGAAATGATCTGGAAACCTTTTGGCAGAGTTTGCTCGCCGGACGCAGTGGAATCCGTCCCATCCAGGCATTCGACACCTCGGACTTTGACTGCAAAATCGGCGGGGAAGTGGTCGGATTCGATCCTGCCGAATTTTTCAAAGAAAAAAAGGACGCCCGCCGGGCTGACCGCTACTGCCAGTTGGGGGTCGCCGCTTCCGCGATGGCCATGCGGGATTGCGGGATGGATGTGAATGCGATCGACCCCACCAGAGTCGGGGTTATGCTCAGTTCCGGGATCGGTGGCCTCCAGACGCTTGAATCGGCCCATTCCCAACTCATGCTCAAAGGTCCCGGGCGTGTCTCGCCCTTCACCATTCCCATGATGATCGCGAACATCGCGAGCGGCATTGTGAGCATGGAATACGGCTTGCGAGGCCCCAACATGAGCATTGTGACCGCCTGTGCGACTTCCAATCACAACATTGGGGAAGCCTGGCGGATCATCAAATTCGGCGATGCCGACGCCATGGTCGCGGGCGGCTCGGAAGCCTCCATCACCCCCATGGGATTGGCCGGCTTCGGCAACATGAAAGCTCTCAGCCTTCGCAACGACGATCCCGAACGAGCTTCCCGTCCTTTTGACAAAGACCGTGACGGCTTTGTCATGGGTGAAGGGGCCGGGGTCATGGTGATCGAGGAACTGGAGCACGCCAGAAAACGCGGAGCCCGGATTTATGCTGAAATCACCGGCTATGGCGTCTCGGCCGATGCCTATCACCTCACCTCTCCGCATCCGGAGGGCGAGGGAGCCAGCCGCTGCATGAACATGGCCTTGAAACATGCCAGGTTGGCGCCGGAAAAGGTCGGTTACGTCAACGCCCATGGCACCTCCACTGGCTTGGGGGACGTCTGCGAGACGAAGGCCATCAAACTGAGTTTCGGCCCATGGGCCCGAGAGGGACTGCTGGTCAGTTCGACAAAATCCATGACCGGCCACCTGCTCGGGGCAGCCGGCGGCGTGGAATTGGCCGCTTCGGTCAAAGCCATCACCGAAGGGGTCATCCCCCCGACCATCAATCTGGCCGATCCCGACCCGGAATGTGACCTCGACTATGTGGCCAACACCGCCCGCGAAGTCAGAATCGACTCAGCGATCTCGAATTCATTCGGATTCGGTGGCCACAATGCTTCGATCATCGTAAGCCGGTTTAATGGTTGATCGGAGGCCCGCCGAGATGGCTCTTGGGGTTATGGGGTTATTTTTATTGTAATTTCAATAAAAAATGGCAGAGTAAGGTCACACTTTCTCACCCCATGCGTTGGCTCTTTTTCTTTCTCATTGGCTTCACCGCCTACAAACTGCTCACAGGCTCGGAATCCGGAGCCGGACAAGTGGGGCAACCGCTGCCGGCCATCACAGCCCAGTATCACGCAGGATCCGCACCGTATGTGCCGGGACGACCTGCCATCATTGAATTTTGGGCGACCTGGTGTCCTCCCTGCCGCCAAAGCATTCCACATCTCAACAGCTTGTATGAGCGGGCGGGAGGCTCTTTGCAGGTGGTGGGCATCACCCAAGAGGATGAAGCCACGGTCCACTCGTTCCGTCTCAAGACACCAATGAAATACTCGGTGGCCTCCGATCCCTCCGGAAGTTTGGCCCAGTATTTTGGCGTCCGAGGCATTCCCACCGCGGTCCTCGTCGATGCCCAGGGCATGGTGAAATGGACCGGGCATCCGATGGAACTGAACGAAGGAAAAATCAAATCCCTCCTTCCGTGATGAAGGATCGGCCCTGAGCGGGTCGGATCTTGATTCCCTCCCCTGTTTCGGGCAGAGTCGCGGCATGAAGCGCGTTCTGTTTGCCGGTCTGTTCCATGAAACCCACACCTTCCTTGAGGGACTGACCGGTCACGACCTTTTTCAGATCAGGCTGGGGACCGGGATGCTTGCCTGCGTAGGGGACAGCTCGCCTCTCGGCGGAGCACTCGCCTTTGCTACGGAGGCCGGCTGGGAAGTTCTTCCCACGGCAGACTATCGCGCCCAACCCGGCCCCACGGTCAGTGACGGGGTTTTTGAAGGCTTCTGGAGCGACTTCGCCGGGGCAGCGGCCCCTGCCTTGGCGGACAGCGCGGTGGATGGCATTTTTCTGGTACTGCACGGGGCCATGGTCACGGAGAGCCTTTCCGACGTCGAGGGAGAGTTCCTGCGACGCCTCCGCGCCTTGCCCGGGGCGGCCGGTCTTCCGGTGGTGGGGGTTTTTGATCTGCACGCCAATGTCAGTGACGCCATGGCGGCAAACGCCGATGCCCTGGTGGCTTACCGGGAGAACCCACACACGGATGCCCGGGAAGCTGCGGTGCGTGCCGCCGAAATGCTCCACCGCTGCCTGACCAGCGGGGTAATCCCAAGGATTCACCACCGCCGGCTCCCGATGGTCTGGCCTCCCACCGGCACCGGCACAGCGACCGATCCCATGAAAGCCCTGGAGCATCGGGCCCGGGAGATCGAGGCTGCCACGCATGAAATCTGGGGGATGAATGTGGTGGCCGGATTTTCCTTCGCGGACACTGCCGATACCGGAGTCAGCGTCAGCGCCATCGCCGATCCCGGAGCAACTGCCGTGGCAGAGGCGGCGCTGGAAAGCCTCGCCACTCTGGCTTGGGATCTCCGAGCCAAGGGAGTCGTCGTCGATCCTCCGGTCGATGAGGTCCTTCAGGGATTGAATCCTCCCCTTCCCGGACTCACCGTGCTGGTGGAACCTTCTGACAATATCGGAGGGGGAGCTCCCGGGGATGGCACCGGTCTGCTCCGGGCACTGGTGCGGCACGACATTCCCGACTCCGCCATCGCCATCGCGGATCCGGAGGCAGTAGCCCGGTTGGCGGCGATCAGTCCCGGCACCAACTGCACGCTGATGATCGGAGGGAAAGGCAGCCGTCTCGATGAAGGTCCGCTGGAACTGGAAGTCACGCTCCTTTCCCATGGACCCGGACTGTTTGAGTTGGAGGACAAACAAAGCCACCTCGCCAGCATGGCGGGCGACCGGTTCGACATGGGGCAGTGCGCCGTGGTAAGGCTCCGGGGACTTACGATCCTGCTCACCAGTGTCAAAACTCCCCCATTCGATCTCGGCCAATGGCGGCACGTCGACATCGAACCGAGCACGCTATCCTGCATCGCAGTCAAGGCCGCGGTCGCCCACCGGCGGGCCTACGATGGCATCGCGGCCCGCATGCTGTGGGTTGACACCCCGGGCCCCTGCACCAGCGACCTCACCCGTTTGCCCTACCGCCGGCTTTCCAAGGCGGTGTTCCCGTTCCAGAACACCGCCTTCAGGCATTCTCCGGACGCAGCACCACTTTCATAAGGCCCTCATCGTTCTGATAAAGACGTCGGAACCACTCTCCACCTTCTGAAAGCCCGGCGACCGCGCTCATCAGAGGCCGCACCCGGATCGAGCCTTCCGCCACCGCGTGGAGTGCCTCTTCGTATTCCCCGGCGGAGGCGCAGGTTCCGATCACGGCAATTTCCCGGGTCACAATTTCCTGGAGCGGGAAATCCACCATGGCCTTAAGATTTCCCACCGCGCCGACTTTGCCGCCTTTGCGAACGGAACGCACCGCCAGCTGAATCGTCGGGCTGATCCCGACCACCTCCATCGCGATATCGGCCCCGTCCCCTCCGGCCCAGGCGCGGATCTGCGCCAACGCGTCCTCCGCGCGGGAATTCACTCCCCCGTCCGCACCAAGTTCCTGGGCCAGAGCGAGGCGGCCCTCATCGAGATCCACCGCCAACACCCGCGCACAGCCGGCCCGCTTCAGAGCCTGCACCACCAGCAGCCCGATCAGTCCGGCACCGACGACCACCGCCGTGTCCCCCGGAGAGGGAGCGACCCTGGCAACGGCGTGCAGGGCCACCGCCACGGGCTCACCGAACGCCCCTTCCTCATATGAAAGCCCTTCCGGCAGGGGGATCAGCACATGCTCCGGCAGAGCCACAAACTCCGCAAAAGCCCCATGACGGCGGTAATCCCCGCAGGATACCCCGATGACCCGGCGTTCCGGACAGAGATTGGTCCGCCCCGCAAGGCAGTCCGGACAGGTGCCGCAATAGAGCATCGAATCGAAAGCCACCTTGTCCTCCGGGTGCCATTTCGACACCGCCTCGCCCGCCTTCACGATGACTCCACAGGCCTCGTGCCCCATGATGATGGGAGGAATGCGGCGGCCGCTGCTGCCGTCCATGCCATGGATGTCGCTCCCGCAAATCCCGCAGGCCTTCACCGCGACCAGCACATCGTGGGGCCCGATCTCCGGCTCGGGGGCTTCGCCATAAGTGAATTCGTGGTATGCGGTCAGGGTCAGGGCTTTCATAGAAAGGCGAATGAACGGGAAATCTTGCAATTGGAAAGCGAATTTCCAAGGCGGGACAAAACAGATGCAGATCCCCGGACAATGTCCCGGCCTTGAGGGCAACGACCAGCCCACCTCCGAAGTCGGGATCCAAAGACGAACCTTCTACCCAACCCCGGCGGATTCCGGACCAAGCTGCCCCTTGCCAGAGGGCGCGGGGTTTCTTATGGTCGGACCATGGCCCGCTACCGTACCGCCCCGACCGCCTCGCCGAACCTTCCTCCCGGCATTCCCTACATCGTGGGCAATG
>JADZAX010000423.1 GCA_020852405.1 Verrucomicrobiales bacterium | reverse complement strand
GGATGGCTTCGTTCCTCCCGTTCCGGGCCACTTTCTTTCATGAAACCTTTCATCACCCTGGCCCAGACCCATACTGCGGACGGCACCGAATTGTCCCTCCACGCCCAGGACGGGGAGTTCTACCTGCGGGCCGACCGCGAGCCACTCATGGGGACGAATGCCTCCGAGTCGGAAAAAATGCTGGCCTCGCTGACCTGCGAACGCCTGCGGCATCTGCCCAAAGCTCGCGTGCTGATCGGGGGATTGGGATTCGGGTTCAGCCTCGCCCGTGCTCTCGAGATCGTCGGACGGGATGCGGTGGTGCATGTCGCCGAGCTGCTTCCCGAGGTGGTGGCGTGGAACAGGGACTTCCTTCAAGAAGTCAACGGGGCCCTGCTACAGGATTCCCGGGTCGAGGTTTTTGTCGAGGATGTGCTGCACGTTTTGAAACGCGGCGCCTCGGCCCCGTATGATGCCATTCTGCTCGATGTGGACAATGGACCGGTGGCCATGGTGCAGGATCGCAATGCCCGCCTCTACAATCATCACGGATTTGCCCTCATCAAGGCGGCCCTCGCACCGGGAGGCTTGGTTGGTTATTGGTCCGCAAGCAAGGACAATGCCTTCGTCAAGCGGCTGAACCGGAATGGCTTCGAAGTCGAAGCGGTGGCCGTGAAGGCCTATCCCCAAGCCAGGCGGTGCTCCCACACCATTTACGTGGCGCGTCTTGCGGAGGATCCCGGGGAGTGATGGATCTCCCGCCGGAAGGCTCAGCGCACCAGCACCGAGAGACTGGATCCTTCGAAAGCCGCACGGATTTCACCGAGTTCTGCGGCGGACAAATCGGTGAGTGAGGAGGAGAGCTTCGAGCCGCCTTCCAGAAAGTGGCGCAGCACGGCGAGGAAAATCCCTGGTTGCTCTTTCTCCGGGATACCCGGAACGTCGGGAAATTCCGCATCGAGGATGGAATGACATTCCTCGGAAATCCCGCCCAATTCCCCGGCCCAACGGAGCACGGTTTCCACCGGAGGCTCTTCGGGAAAACGCTGCCCGACCATCGCCAGCAGGTCTTGGCGGGTTGGGACATTCATCAGGAGCGCGAGGAAAAAGCGCAGTTCCGGCTCGGCAATGGCACCCCGCAGTTCCTTGATGATCTCCCGGCGGACATTTTCCTCCAGAGTGGCGGAGACTCCTGCGGCGGCGGATCCGTGCTTCGCTTCATAGATGGCGAGGGTTTCCTCCCATTCGTCGAGCTGCTGCAGCTGGCCCATGCAGCTCTGGAGGATGAAGAAGCCACGTTCCAGGTCGAGGTCGGCCACCATTTCCCTGACCAGCTCCGGATAGGAGGGATCCTCGATCTGCTCCAGAACATCGAGCAGCTGCTTGCGGCGCAGGGTCAAGGCATCGTTGTAGATCGGATCGAAAGCCACGTGGGGCGGCAGATAGTTGAACTGTGGACCAGTGCCGGGATCGTGCTGGGTGCGGATCACGACTGTCACCGAGGGCATGTCGAGATGGAAGAGCGAGTGGATGCACTCTCTCCCGGACACGATGGGCACGGTGCGTCCGGTTTCGAGCAGCTCGATCTGCTCCATCCGGATGTCCCCGGTGCGGAAATGCGGGGTGATGGACTGCGCATTCTCGAACGTGTAGAGGGCATGAATGCTCGAGCCAAAGAGCACGTGGAACGCGCCGGAGAATTCGTGCTGGTGGATGTCGGTGGTGCCCTCCATCCAGAAGAGCAACTGGATGTAAAACTTGGGATGGTCAAATGCGATCAGTTCAGGCTGGCCGAAGCCTGATTGGGATTGCTGGGGTTGGTCGTCCTCGAGGAGAAACTCCCGCATCAGGGCGGGGAGATCGACGTGCTCCGAGGGAGGGCGCTCCTCAAGCACCGCCAGAGCAATTCCCGGAAAGGCGTCGAGTGAAAAATTCGCGCGCTTCCAGCGCTCTGCCACGATGTGTCCCAGTTCCTTGAAAAATGGATCCATGGAGGGACTCATCGCCGCTCCTGCCCCTTGCGACAAGAAGGATTCGCGGGGGACGGTGGTCACATTCCCGGATTGCCAAACCGGCCGTAATCTTGGTATCATGACTTGGTCCGGCAAATGCTATGGAAAGAATCCCATGATGACGCCTTCAAAATCGTGTCGTGACCGACTCCAGCCCCGTGACTTCCATGTCCTGGCCCGGGTACTGACCGGCCGGGACGATCCCGGCGGATGGGAAGGAATTTTCCTCGATCGGGAAAACTTCGATCTATTGCTCGACGATGACAAGGTCTTCCACGCCTTGGTCGATCACCCTGGTCCCCTGGGCATCACTCCGGAACTGTATTTCCTTGTCCTGGTGCGGAAAAACCTTCACCGGGCGGGCATACATGACTCTCTCGTGAGCGACTATGTCGCGGGCGTCCTGGCCGGTCACGCCCATGGCGAGCCTCTGGCGGAGCGGCGGGAACGGAACCCCGGAGTCGATTTCACCTATCATCTCGACTTTTTGAAGGAACTGGAAGGGGCGGGGAATTACGAGCGGTTTTTCTTGCATGTCCAGTGCGGCAATCACTTTCTCTGGCTCTCGGGGCTCTTTCCCCAGTTTCTCCAGCATCGTTCGCTCCGGCGAGGAGCTCCCGACCTCCGCTACTACGAAAGTGTGGCGAGGAATGCCTTTCTGGAGGCGCGGCATCACCCCTTGGCGGTGGAATTTGAATTGGACGAAGTTTACCGCCGTCTCACGGATTGCTTTGGCGAGACCAGGCAGGCGCTCAATTTGCTGGCGGAGAACCACTTGTTTCTCTGAGAGCGCGTCCGGTCACGGTCAGAGCCCCTTCACAAGGGGGGCTCAGCGGTTTCTCCAGAGAAGACAGCGTCTTTCTGATTAGGGGCACGATTCCCGCGCCCCCTCGCATGGGGGACCGTTTGTGGCTCGGCCCCACAGCATCCTTTGGGCGGTGGATGTTGAATGGAATGGCATCATTCTCCGTCCTAGTGATCCCACCATCTGAGCCCTCCGATTTCCCAACCGTTTGGTGGAGAATCACTTGTTTCTCCACCGGAAATCCTGCCTCCGGGTGGCAGATTTTTCAATTCCTTATTTAGAATAATTCTTGATCTCATTAAAAACTGGGCTAAGGAATTACTATGAACCACGAGGACCATCAGGAAGAAACGCTGCATGTCGGGTCGGGCGAATTCCGCATGACCAAGCAGCGGCGGGTCGTCTATGATGTCCTCCTGGATCAACGGGACCATCCCACCGCGCAGGAGGTGTATTCCCGTGCCAAGCGCCGCATGCCCGGCATTTCCCTGGCCACCGTATACAACTGTCTCGACACCATGGCTCAGGCCGGTGTCGTCAAACAGGTCAACGTGGCGCGTGATGCGACCCGGTTCTGTCCGAATCTCCGGCCTCATGCTCATTTCCTCTGCGCCCGCTGCGGCGAGGTGCTGGATGTCGATCTGAAACCGACCGCCGATGCCACCCTGGCGTGGGCCATGCCGGAGGGCGCTTCGGTGGAGCATCTCGAAGTCGCGATGCGGGGACTCTGCCCCACCTGTGCCAGCCAACCCGCCCAACTCGTTTGATTTCCCCCCATTTTCCTTTTCCAACCATCCATGACCTCTGAACCCGACATCAGCCGTTCCCTCGTTATCAAAGATCTCAGCGTCGAAATCGACGGAAGGGAGATTCTTAAAGGATTCAATCTGACCGTGCCCAAGGGCGAAGTCCACGCCATCATGGGGCCCAACGGAACCGGGAAAAGCACCCTCGCCAAAGTCCTGGCCGGGCACGAAGACTACACGGTGACGGGGGGGCAGGTTCTGATGGATGGCATCGACCTACTCGCCATGAGCGTCGATGAGCGCTCCCGCGCCGGCATGTTCCTTGCCTTCCAGTATCCCAACGAAATTCCCGGGGTCAGCAACGCCAATTTCATCCGGGCCGCCCGGCAGGCCCGCCTCCCCGATGGCGAAGAGATCGATGCGGTCGCGTTCTATAAAGAGATGTATGCCAAAATGGCGGAGCTTGAAATGGACAAAAGTTTTACCGGTCGCTCGGTCAACGAAGGCTTCTCCGGTGGGGAGAAAAAGCGCAACGAGATCCTTCAGATGATGATGCTGGATCCGAAATACGCGGTGCTCGATGAGACCGACAGCGGCCTCGACATCGATGCTCTCAAGGTCGTCGCCCAAGGGGTCAATTCTCTGCGTTCCAAGGACCGCGGATTCCTCGTCATCACCCATTACCAACGCCTTCTCTCCTACATTGTGCCCGACATCGTGCACGTCATGTGGGACGGCCGTATCGTCCGCAGCGGGGGCAAAGACCTCGCTTTGGAGCTCGAAGAAAAGGGCTACGAATGGGTCAAAGAAGAACTCGCCGCCTGATGCCCCGGGCCGGAAGGCCCCCACCCAGAACAGAAAGCAACCGCCATGTCACACGACTCAGCCACTCTCGAAGCCGTCCAGATCGAATCGGACGGCAATTTCTCCTATCCGGAGGACTATGATCTGGACGCCGGTTACGGCCTCAATGCCGGGGTTGTCGACTACATCTCCAATGTCAAAGATGAAGCGGACTGGCTGCGGGACTTCCGCCAGCGGGCTCTCAAAGTCTTCGAAGACAAGCCGATGCCGACCCACTGGGCCAGCCGGGATCTGGAGAACATCCACTTCCAGAACATCCGCTACTACCTCGCCAAAAAGCAGCGGGCGACCCGCAACTGGGAGGATGTGCCGGACGATGTCAAACGTACCTTCGAGCGCCTTGGCATTCCCGAGAAAGAGCGCAAGTTCCTCGCCGGGGTCGAGGCCCAGTTCGACAGCGAAGCCGCCTATTCCAACATCAAGGACGAGGTCGCCAAAGACGGCGTCATTTTCGTCAACTCCACCGAAGGCCTGCGGGAGCACCCCGAGTTGTTCCGTAAGTGGTTCGGCAAGGTCATCCCAACAGGGGACAACAAGTTCTCCGCTCTCAACAGCGCAGTCTTCTCCGGCGGCAGCTTCATTTACGTGCCTCCCGGCGTGAAGGTCCGCCACCCTCTCCAGGCGTATTTCCGGATCAATGCCGAGCAGTTTGGCCAGTTCGAGCGGACCCTCATCATCGTCGACGAGGGCGCCGAAGTGACCTACATGGAAGGCTGCACCGCCCCCAAATTCGACACCGCCACCCTGCACAGCGCGGTGGTGGAACTGGTCGCGATGAAGGATGCCAAGATCCAGTACATCACCGTGCAGAACTGGAGCAACAATGTCTTCAATCTCGTCACCAAACGGGCCATCGCCCATGAGAACGCGGAAGTCCGCTGGATCGACTGCAACATCGGGTCCCGGCTCACCATGAAATATCCCGGTGTCGTCATGAAAGGGCGCAAGGCCCGCGGAGAAGTCATCTCGATCGCCCTGGCCAACACCGGCCAGCACCAGGACACTGGCGCCAAGATGATCCATGCCGCCGACGAGACCACCTCCAACGTGGTCTCCAAGTCCATCTCCGTCGGGGAAGGCCGGTCCACCTACCGCGGGCAGGTCCACATTCCCCGGCATCTCAAAGGCTGCCGGAACAACACGGAGTGCGACGCCCTGCTCATCAATAGCCGCAGCCGCACCGACACCTATCCGGCGATCACGGTGCGGGGCAATCAGCACGCGGTCCAGCACGAGGCCAGTGTCAGCCAGGTCAGTGCCGAGCAGATTTTCTACATGCAGCAGCGGGGTCTTTCCGAAGGCGAAGCCATGAGCCTCAGTGTCAACGGATTCGTCAATGACCTGGTCCGGGAGTTTCCCATGGAATACAGCGTCGAATTGAAACGCCTGATTGATCTCGAAATGGAAGGCAGTGTCGGCTGACCGTCTGTCTCCGCCCCGCGATCTGTCTTTTTTCCTGCCCTTTTCATGCCCGACACCTCACCTGACGACACCGTCCCGGATCCCATGAGTCTTGCCAATGCCCGCACCGAGTGGCTCGCCGCCGCCGCTCTGCCCACGCCCGATCCCCGTCTGCCCGAGTGGTTCCGGGAGCTCCAGACCCGCTCCTGGCGGGATCTCGTGACCTTGCCCGACCCGAAGCGGACGGATGAGAACTGGCGTTTCGCCAATCTCAAACTGTCCCGGATGGATGCTTTGGAGACGGCGGTGGCGCCGACGGAATCGCAGATTTCAGAGGTCTTGAAGCGTTCCGAGTTCACCCCGCACGCCTCCGCCCGTTTTGTGTTCCTCAACGGACGTCCCGTCCTGACGGATCCCGGTGAGTTGACGGACCGGGCCGGCGTGATCTGTCTGCCTTTGCGGGAGGCCATTCTGACTCAGGGCGAGCTCGTCCGGGCTCATTTCATGCGCGAAGGAGCGCCCCTCGGCGGGGCCAAATTCGCCGCCCTACACGGCGCGGCGGACCTCGACGGGCTGT
>JADZAX010000422.1 GCA_020852405.1 Verrucomicrobiales bacterium | reverse complement strand
GTGGAGATCATGACCGTGTTCAACCTTTTGGTTACGGCAATGACCCTCTGGACGCACCGCCGGGCCCTCCAGTGGCGACGCATCCTGCCTCTGACACTCGCCACCTTCCTCAGCATGCCGATCGGATTCTTTGTGGTCCGTCATCTGGACCGGGTGCTGCTTCTGCGCAGTCTGGGGGTGGTGTTGATTCTGATATCGGCGATGGACTTCTGGCTGCGACGGCACCGCCTGCTGGCCCTGCCCGGCTGGACCGCCTGGCCGCTGGGTACGCTCGGCGGGACCCTGGGAGGAGCGTTCGGCACGGGAGGGCCGCCCATTGTGGCCTTTGTCTATTCGCAAGGCTGGGACAAGTCCGCTTCAGTCGGCGCCCTCCAGGTCGTTTTCATCGTCATGAGTCTGACAAGAAATGTCCTGATGGGAGCGACCGGGGATTTCAACTCCGACCTGATCAGCACCGTTGCCTGGGCGGTGCCACCGGGACTGTTCGCGGTGTGGCTGGGAAAGCGCACTCTGGATAGGGTGCCGCAGGCCCATCTGAGGACCGTCGTGTTCGGTGCGGTGTTTCTCCTCGGGATATGGTATGTGATGAAACCGATCTGAGGGAGGGCAGGCTCACCCCACCCCCGGTTCATCTCCATACCGGACCGGCACGGTAACTCCGTTGTTGAGGATGGAAATCCGGCCGGCCTCGACCACCAGTTCGTTGTAAAAACTGTTCGCCGGGGTGGCATGCCATCCTTCGGCATCAATGCGGTCGATCTCCTGCTGGCGGGCTGACAGATCCCCGGCCCGTGCGACACGCAACGCGGCCGCGACGAGCTGCTCAATGGCGCGGAAACCATAGCCCACCGGACGCAGTCCCGGGCCATCGGACCGCTCCACCATCTGGAAGTAGTCAGGATTCACGTAATGGTGGGCGGTGTCACCCGGATCGCTCCCGGCTTCAATCGCGCAATAGCTGACCCCGCGGTAGTTGTCGACGTGACTGACAAACCCACCCTGACCGGTTTTCTCATCCTTGGTGTAAAAACAAATGCCCTGGTCATTGCCGCCCGCAGCCTGGTTGGGATAAGCGATCCCGTTCTGCACGTTGAGCACCGCTCCATTCTCCCAGATGATTCGGGCATCGGTGTAGAGGTAGCCGACATTGCCGTTGGGAAAGGCATCGGGAATGCCATGCACCGAGACCGCCGCGGGGCGCAGTCCGGTGATGAAGGCCACCAGATCCACATAGTGGCAGCCGATATAGGTGAAGAAGTCGGTCTGGTCGGTGGTGCACCAGTGCATGAAATTCGAGTCACGGTACTACCATTTCTCATGAAGCCGCGCCTGCCCGAGCTTGAACTCGCCGAGCTGGCCGGCCCGGTACTTTTTCCGGGCGATGGCTGACCGGTCATCATACCGCTTGTGGTATTCCACCCCGACGAAAAGGCCGGCCTCCCGGGCCCTTCGCTGCACGTCGAGGGCCTGCCGATGGTCCAGCACGAGGGGCTTCACGCAAATGCAATGGTGCCCCCGGGCGAGGGTTTCGCAGAGCACTTCGTAGTGGTTCTGATCAGGGATCGCGATGTAGACGATGGACTGGGGCGGCAGGGCATCGAGCGCCTCCTTGTAGCCTTCGGGGTGGGTCCCGTCGGAGGTCGGCCAGGGGGTGAAGCTGTGACCAGGGAAAGCGGCGGCGAGATCGGGGTCGGACAGGAGTGGTTCCAGGGTGGATCTGCGCCGCGCGGAAATACCCACGCCGCCGATCAGGCCGGTGCGCTGGAGTTGGTAGAGCGAAGGCAGCACCTGGACCTTGGTGATCATTCCGCCTCCAATGAGCAAAACGGAAGGCGGTTCGGCGGGGGCAAAGGAGGAGGAGGTCATGGCAGGGTCGGGTCCAACAGGCTTCGAACCTACGGAGGACCCGGGGATTTGACCAGTGGAAATTCAGGCGCGCGATCCAGCCATGACTTCCACGCGGAGAAACGCGAGCCTCACTCCACCTGGCGCAACTGCAGGGTGTCGATGACTTTGTCACTCGCCAGTGCGTTCGTGATCACAACGAGCCAGTTTCCAGGCGAACACCATCCCTGACGCTTCAAGTAAGCCATGGCATTGAGGATCGTCTTTTCGGGATCCTCGGAGAACTCCATGAGGAAAGGTTCGACCCCCCAGGGCAGGGTCAGTTGACGGAAAATCGATTCAATGTCCGTGAAGGCGTAGATGGGCACTCCGCGCGCCCGGAGGGCGCCCAGCATGTATCCGAGATAGCCACTCCGGGTGAAGACGACAATGCCGGACTGTCCGAGTTCCTGTGCCAGGACAGCCGCCGAGCGGAGCATTTTTGTCTTGGGTTCCCGGAGTTGGATCGTGGAGTTGAGGACGCCATGAACCGAGGGCTCGATGCTGCCAATGATGTCCTTCAACACCTGGACTGACTCCAGAGGATAGGCTCCGGTGGTCGTCTCGCCTGAGAGCATGACCGCATCGGCCTGCTCACGGATCGCGTTCGAAACGTCAGAAATCTCCGCCCTCGTCGGCATGGGCGAAGAAATCATCGATTCCAGCAAATGTGTGGCGATGATGACCGGCTTGCCTTCGGCATGACAGGCCTGCACGAGCTGCGTCTGCACCAGCGGCAGTTTGTGGTAGTCGATTTCGATTCCGAGGTCACCCCGCGCCACCATGATGCCGTCGGCCGCGCGGATAATGGCCTCCATGTTCCGGACGCCCGCCTGATCCTCGATTTTGGCGATGATTTTGGCTGAAGACCCCAGACTGTCGAGCATGGCCCGCAGGGTTTCGACATCTTCCGCCTGGCGGACGAAAGAAAGGGCCACAAAGTCAATGCCGGCAGCCACCCCGGCGCGGATGTCATCCTCGTCTTTCGAAGTCAGCGCTGGAAGATTCACCTTCACTCCGGGCAGATTGATGTGACGTTTCGAGCCGATTCTACCCGGTGTGAGGACCTCACACCGGACCCGGACTTCGTCCTTGCCGAGCACGCGCATGCGGATCAGTCCGCTGTCGACAAGCACCGTGGCCCCGACTTCGAGGTCCCCGGGAAGACCGGGGTAGTTCACCGAAACCGCCGGAATGTCCCCGGTCGGACCAACGCTCTCGATGTGGAATTCGAAGTGATCCCCGGCCTTGAGATCGATGGCCTCCGCCACACGGGAAGTCCTAATTTCAGGACCCTTGACATCCATCATGACCGATACATGCCGCCCCACCTCAGTGGACACTTCACGAATAAACCACATGGCGTCGGCGACCCACTGGTGCGAAGCGTGGGCCATGTTCAGGCGCATCATGTCCACCCCGGCTTTGATGAGCCGTC
>JADZAX010000421.1 GCA_020852405.1 Verrucomicrobiales bacterium | reverse complement strand
CTTGATCCCGTCGGCGGGATTCAGGCGTAGAAGCCCCCGCTCGACGCACCAGGCCAGCCACCGCCGGACGATCCCCAGATAAGCGATCGCGGTCCGGGGATTCTTCTGCGCGGCGAACCACTCCCCTACCCGGTTCCGGGTCAAAGCGGCGATCCCGCCCTTTGGAAGATGGGTCACGAACCCACCGAGCACCATCTCGATCTGCTCGATGGTCCTTGGGCTCAAATCATCCGGCCGCCTCGAGGCCACATAACGAGCAACCAAGTTGGCGGCATCGGCACGGTCCGCTTCACCCGATTCTCGCCCCAGCTCCAATTGCCGCCCCACCCGGGCAAGGACATCCCGGGCCAAGCGAATAGCTTCAATTTCGTCGGTGGTCCCGAGAGAAATCATCTCTCTCTTCGCTCCAGGGGCCGGAGTGTAACGCAGCCACCAGATGCTTCCCCTCAAATAAATCCCCTTCACGGATGCCAAATTGTATCAGTTTCGCTGTATCAAACTGATCCAAAATCGCACAAATTGCGCATTTTTGGCAAGAACTAAATCAGCCACGACGCAGGCTGCAGGCCTAGGGAAGTGGTGCGCGATGCAGGTTTCGAACCTGCGACCCCCTGAGTGTGAATCAGGTGCTCTACCCCTGAGCTAATCGCGCAATTTGACCGGGCCACAGGAACAGGTGACCACAGGTGGGAGCCGGGAAATTAGGGTGAAAACTCTCCGTTCGCAAGAAGGATCTCCCGGGAAATCCGAAATTCCCGAGGGATTGGATTCTCCCCACCTTAAGGAAATGTCTCCAGAGCGCCCTGCCTCGTTCATTTTCATCCTCCAAACAATCAAGGTTTCCTTATCAAGCTCGCCATTTTTCCGGGAGACAAATGGCGGCTCCCGATGTTCAATGAGCGCCCCGCCCATGTCCCGCCTTTTGCCCCACCGACTTTTTCCCTTTTGCTGTCTGGCCGTCCTCGGGGTCTCCGGATGCGCGGGCCAGGCGTGGCGCAACGATCCCACGCTGGCGGCCCCGGAACCTCCTCCGGCCTGGCGGGCGGTGGCTCCCTGGACGGACTCGAGCGCCCCTCCGGCCCCGTGGCTGGACGATTACCGCAACGAAGCGCTGACCTCTCTGGTCAAAGAAGCCCTCGAACACAACCGCGATCTGCGGGCGGCGGCTGCCCGCCTGGCGGCGGCAAACGCGCGGGCCGGCATCGCCGCGGCGGACCGGTTCCCGTCGCTCGACACCGATCTCGATCTGGCGCGCTCGGAACGCCTGCTGGGATCGCGGTTCGACAAAGTCCGCGCCAACAATTTCAACTGGGGCTTGAACTTCGCCTGGGAAGCCGATCTCTGGGGCCGTTTTGCGCAGGCCCACAAGGGAGCCCGGTCCGAGCGTGATGCTGTCGCGGCCGACTTTGACGCGGCCCGGCTATCCCTCGGAGCCACGGTGGCAAAAACCGCCCTGACCCTGCTGGAAACGCGCCTCGAAGCTGGACTGATCCGGGAAAACATCGCCAGCCTGGAAAAGACTCTGGCGATCCTCGATCGCAAGCTGGAAGGCGGTGCCGCCGACGACCGGACGGCGCTGGAAATCAGCCTGAGTCGCTCCGATGTGGAACGGGCCCGGGCCGGACTGGTGGTCCTGCAGCGGGCCGAGGACGCCTCCCGGAGACTGATCGAAACCCTGCTCGGACGCTACCCGGAGGGCACCCTCGAAGGCCTCAGCGAACTGCCCACAGTGCGCACCGGCATTCCCGTGGGCCTGCCCAGTGACCTCCTGATGCGGCGCCCTGATCTGCTCGCGGCCGAACGCCGGATCGATGCCCGGATCCATGACACCAAATCCGCCCGCCGCGCCCTCCTCCCATCGGTCCGGATCAATGCCGGAGGCGGCTACAGCACCACCGCGGCCTTCACGCATCTGGTGACCCCGCAGAACATGATCTGGAACATCGGGAGCAATTTCGCCCAGCAGCTTTTCCAAGGCGGACGTCTCCTCAGTGACATCCGCCTCACCGAAGCGGACCGGGATGAGGCCGTGGCCCAGTATGCGGAGACGGCATTGACGGCGTTCCGGGAAGTGGAAACGGCGCTGGCCGCGGAGGCCTTCTACGTCAAGCAGCTCGAGGCTCTCGAAAGGGCCACTGCCGAAGCCTCCCGGGCGGAACGCCTCTCCCTGTCGAACTACGAAAACGGAGTGGTCGAAGTGATCACCGTGCTGGAGAGCCAACGGCGGAATTTTGACGCGCGCACCGCCCTGCTGCGAGCCAAAGCGGAACGGCTGCGCAACCGGGTGGACCTGCACCTCGCGTTGGGAGGAGGGTTCAAGAACCCGCAGAAAAATGATGAGAGCCAACCGCCCGACCCTGGCCTCCACTAATGGGGGAGGAACGAAGGCTTCAAGCCGGGTCGGCTGGCTCTCAAATTGGGGGGGAAAATACAATCCAAACCGGCATCCGGCACCGCGCAGCGTCCCGGACACAATCTGGATTCACCAGCTATTGCTCCGAGCGTGGGCGATTGTGACAACATTCTTCACTTTTTTTCGCGCTCCCCCAAACGGCCCTGCCCGACGCTTCTCCGGAAAAAGCATCGACCCCTTCAAAAGGAGAAAAAGGAAAGAGAACGTGTCACGGCAGACGGATCCGCGACAAGATAAGATGCAGCCAGAGGTGTCTACCACCCCGAACGCATGAGCGAACCTTTCACCCCCGAAGCCTACATCGCCTACGTGAGAGAGCATCACGCAGGGTTGCGGGCCTTTGTCCGTTCCCTCGGAGTGGATCCAATGTGGGTGGATGACGTGGCCCAAGAGGCGTTTGTGACGGCCTACGACCGTCTGGAATTTTTCGACTCTTCCCGCGATTTTGGCGCCTGGGTGCGGGGCATCGCCCGCAATCTGGTGATCAACGAACGACGCAAAGATGCCCGACGCAAGCGGATCCTCTCGGACAACCTGACGGATATCCTGGTGGCGACATCGGGGGAAACCGGACTGCCGGAGGACATCGAGACCGCCGAGGAAAACCAGGAAAAGCTCATCGCGCTGAAACATTGCCTGCAGGAAATGCCGGAAAAAAGCCGCGAGATTGTCAAGGCCCGCTACGAACAGGGCAAAGCCGCGCCGGACATCGCGCTGGCCCTGGGCATGAAATCGGACGCGGTCCGAAAAACACTGGAACGGCTCCGCCTGGCGCTACGGAAATGCATGGAACGTCAACTGGAGGCTCACGCCACGTCATGAACCAAGAGCGGCGCTTCGAAGAACTCCTCACCCGGCTGATCGACTGCGGTCTCCCTTCCGCAGAGCGGGATGAGTTGGCCGCACTCTGTGAGGGGCGGCCCGACCGGGCGGCCGAGGTCCGGGAAGAACTCGGGTTTGCGGAAATGCTCCGGCAGGCCATCCAAGCCGAAAGTCCAGAGGCCGCCTTCGCCCGTCGGGTGGAAACCCACCTCAACCGCCCCCCCCAGGAACTCGACCCGTTGCTCAGCAAACTCCTCGACGAGGAAATGACCGAGCCGGATTTCGTGGATCTCGAGCATCTCTGCATCACCGAACCCGCCGCGGCCCATCGGCTCCGCGAGGAGCTGGCGTGGAATGATCTGCTCGACCAGGCGGCGTCCCCCCACCGCAGTGAAGAGGCATTTGTCGATGCCCTGGTAACCCGCAT
>JADZAX010000420.1 GCA_020852405.1 Verrucomicrobiales bacterium | reverse complement strand
GGGCGTGAGTCTTTTTTCAAATCCGGACTTCAATTCAGGAAGAAACGAATCCTGTTCAGAGCGCAGTGGCATTCGGCTGAGAAAGCGGAGGAACAAGTTCTCCAGCAATGACTCCGCTGATTTCGCCTCCACCGCAAGATTGGCCAGTTCGGACTTCCAAGACGCTCGGGACAAGGACTGGGTCAGAGTGCCGTTTACGAGGATTCCAGGCTGGAGCATGTTGGATTCGGTATCCCTCCCGAAGATCGGCTTTTGGCGGGAGCCGTTCCATCCAAAGGCCTCCAACACGTTCACCACGGCTTGCGCTCGTGGCAGGGCCAAGCTGGGTCGATCCCGCTCGTTGTTGAGGCTGGCGAACATCCAGCTACGACGGGGAAACCCCAGATCCTGGCGCGACTGCAGGGTTTTGGATCCATCGTGAACGAAGGTCATACGTTCGGAAATCACGGCTGCTCCGGCAGCGGTATGGAGCGAGTCCACGATCTGCTCCGCGGTGAGGCGGCGGCGGATGGGAGCATTAAAGAAGCGGTCCCCGGCCCCAGCGGCTGTCGGACCTTCCACGCCTGCCTGACGCTGATAGGCCTCCGAAGTGACCATGAGCCGGATGATGTGCCGGACATCGTAGTCTGCGGCGAGTAGTTCGGCCGCGAGCCAATCCAGAAGCTCCGGGTGGCTTGGATCATGCCCTTCCCAATCCTGCACGGGTTCCACGAGACCTGCCCCCATGAGCCGCTTCCAAATCCGATTCACCATCACGCGGGGGAAACGACGATTCTCCGGCGACGTGATCAGGGCCGCGAGCCGCTCCCGAGAGTCCTGGGGATTTTCGATGAGCGGGTCGATGTCTGCATTCTCCGTCACCCCAGTCACGCTGGCAAAAGGCCAGACGGGCGTCACGGGTTCGTCAGGTTTCAGGGTCACCCGGATCAATGACTCGCGGGCTTTCTTCTCAAAAAACGCCGCAGGAACCCGGCTTGATTTCGGAACTGTCACGGTCTTGCGCTCCAGCATCGCGGCAAGCGAATAGAGATCACGCTGGGTGGTGGAGTGATAGGGCGAGTCATGGCAACGGGCGCACTGCAACTCGATGCCGAGAAAGGCGGAGGCAACGATGTGGCCTTTGGCCGCAAAGGGGGCGTCGTTCTCCGCCGCCTGGGCGAAGCCGGCACTGCCGCCGTGCGCCGCGTCGCCCCTCATCATGAGCAGTTCCGTGACCATGCGGTCGAGCGCCTTGCGATCGCGCAAGGCATCATAGAGGAACCAGCGGAACGGCCCGGTGCTGTTGAGGGAGGCGTTGATCAATGTCGGATTCTCCGCGAGCACATCCAACCAGTCGCTCATCTCGTGATCCGCACAGCGTTCATCAGCGAGCAGCCTGTCGATCAGTTTGGTGCGTTTGTCAGGATCGGAGTCTGTGAGAAAAGCTTTCGCTTCGTCCGGCGCAGGCGGCAGCCCCACGGTGTCGAGATAAATGCGGCGGAGAAAATCAGCATCTGAGGTGATCGATGTTTTGGCGAGCTTGCCAGGATCCACTGGGGGAGATGGCCATTTGGCACCGTCGCGAATCCACGACTCCAGCCGGGTGATTTGTGCTTCGGTAAGACGATCACCGGTGGGAGGCATGACTAAATCGTTGTCGTCAGTGCGAACTCGCTGAATCAATTCACTGGCCGTTGGATCACCGGGAATGATCGAGGGCACCTCTGAATCCCCACCGCGCAAGGCCGCTTCACGAGTGTTCAGCTGCAGCCCGCCCTTGTCTTTCTCGCCATGGCAGCGGAAACACTCTTCCCGCAGGATCGGCAATACCTCGCCGTGAAAAGCTTTCGCCGTATCCGAGGTGGTGGCACTCGCGGCGAGAGTGTTTTCGATTTTTGCATTGATGAAGGCATCCACGGGATGGCCCTCGCGGGGAGGATTCGGCGGCGGATGGTTCTTCACCCATTCCTTGGCGAGCGCATGACGTTTCTGCCAAAACGAATCGCGTGATTTGGATCCGCTACGTCGATTGGTGTTGTCAAAATGAGCCAGCGAAGATTCGATTTCGGCAAGGGCGGGCTCGACTTGGGCATCCGTCAAAGCAAGATCTGGCCTGCCGGTTGCGCGAAGAAGGGAGAACGCCTTTCCATCTGCCGATTCCATGGCGACACAGATCTCGCCTGTGTCTGTGCGCATGTTTTTTCCTCCGACAATCAACTCCAACACCACGCGGGATGTCGTTTTCGAGGGCGGCAGGGTCGCTGTGCCGAACACTTCCTGCTGATGGTAGCCTTTCACCCGCACACCTGGATGAGGCGGCTCCGCCAGCGGAGTCACCGGGTCGAAACCATTTTCGCCATTGCCGACCGCTGGCTTGGTTTCAGCGATCAACTTGCCGTCAATCCAGAGGCGGGACAGACCCCGGACGCGCAGCAGAAAGCGCTGTGATCCTTCCGGCAGTTTCACGTCTGCGGCCATGCGCAGCAGAAGCGGCGCGGCCCAGCTCGACCGAATGCCCCAGTCATCGTGTCGCACCGGCACACGGGGCAGTAGGAATGAGTCGCCCCACCAGCGGGCTGATTCCGTCGGTGTCTCCAGGGCATTGGGCCAACGGTTCGAGTCGGTGTGGCCCTCGTTGAACTCCACGAGGACCTTTCCCTCCTCGATCGTTCCCAGATCCGGCATTTTTGCGACAGCGGGCAAAACCACCTCAGGGCCATTTTTTCGCCGCACATGCTTTGCCATTTCTTCATCGGTCAGCGCTCGTCGATGGATGGCCAATCCGTCCAGGAAGCCCTGAAGACTGTTTCCAGCGTTTCCGCCCTGAGACGAGCCGATCCACACGTCGTCGTCATCGACTGCGGGTGCCTTCGTGGTGGCACCATCCGCTCCCCATACTCCCTTGGTGGCCACGCCGTCAATCCATCCCCGTATCGTCTCGGGCTTGCCAAACTCGTAGGACAAGGCCACGTGATGCCAGCCCGTCGAGATCTTGAAGGACGCCTCCGAGTTCCAGAGGTGCCACGTGTTGCCCCCGCCGGGCGCTGGGGCTCTGGCAAAGAGAAAGCTGACATGGGCCAGACCCGCGCTCCCACCGATGACTCGCAGGGACCAGTTCTGATTGTTTCGGGCGAAATGCGGCGAATTGGTGCGCCCCTTTCCCACGATATACGCCGGCTGTCCGGGGCCGAGTTTGTCCACCTTGACCCACGACTCCAACGTGATGCTGTCGCCATTAGTGAAATCAAACAAGCTCTGCGGCCCTGGATCTTTGATTTCATAGCGGGAACCTTTGCCCTTCAACTGAATGGCGGTGTTGTTCGCCTCAAAATCCGGAAACTCCGGCGGACGTGGTCCCGCCTGGTCCCGCACCACGTCACCCACCGCGATCAAAGGAGCTGCTTCCTCCGTGCCAAAATCCAGTTGCAGCACCGGCTTTGAATCCTCGGCATGCAGTCCAAAGCCAACGAGATGGCAGAAGGCTGAAAGCGCCAGTGTGGTTCTCAAATGCATACGATGGCGAAGGGGGTTGTTCATGAGCGGATCGTTTGGCTTCGCTTGCCAATCGAAGCTACTGTGTCACCCACTCGAGATTGAATCGAGCACAATCACTGTCGGCCTCTGATTCGAAGAGGCACAGAATCATTCCATTTGGCAGCACGGCGAGGTCGAAAAAAGCGGCGTTGCCGGGATCGAGGCCCCTAAGTCACGGGTCTGATCTTGCCACCAGCGACAGCAGGCAGCCAACAAATTTCACGCGTAAGATGAAAAAATTTCCCGGGTGACCCAGCCGTTGTCCCACCCCATGACCGATACTCATACCCAGTCCTGGCATCAGAACCGGCCACCGCCCCCTGGGAATGCCGCTTGCATTCAAGACAAAAACTCCATTGTATGACAACCTTCATGAAACCACCGTTCGCCAACAGTTACTGGCTCGAACCGGGAAGAATCATTTGCGGGGAATTCCCTC
>JADZAX010000419.1 GCA_020852405.1 Verrucomicrobiales bacterium | reverse complement strand
CGGACGAAAGACCGAACCGCCTTATTGGGGACGGAAACGCTCGTGGACCACGGCCCCGCCATGGGTGATGACACAGCCTTTCTGGAGGACGTCCTCAGGATCAAGGCGGAAGCTTTTGCCGTCCTTGTCCCAGAAATGCTCGATCATGTTGGCAAGATTGGCCGCGTAGACCTGGGTGGCATTTTTGGAGACCCGGCCTTCATAATTGGCCAGCCCGATGATGACGACGCCGTTGTCCGTGACGACTTCCTTGCCACAAACGACCCCTTCGACATTGCCTCCACCTTCGGCGGCGAGATCGACGATGATGCTGCCTGGTTGCATCGAGGCCACGACTTCTTTTTTGATGAGGACCGGAGGCTTGCGACCGAAGACTTTGGCGGTGGTGATGACCACGTCACTCTGGGCACAGACCTTGGCCTGCTCGCGGCTTTGCTTTTCCAACTGCTCAGGAGTGAGCTGCTTCGCATAGCCCTGGTCGGTGCCTCCGGTTTCCCCGAGGTCGATCCGGAGCGCTTTGGCACCAAGGGATTCCGCCTGCTCCAGAGCCTCGGCCCGGACGTCGAAAGCAGTGACCAGCGCCCCAAGGCGCTTCGCGGTGGCGATGGCCTGGAGACCTGCGACACCGATGCCCACGATGAAAAACTTCGCCGGTGATATGGTGCCGGCTGGCGTCATCATCATCGGCAGGATCGTGTTCATGCGATGCGCCGCCTCAATGACCGAGACATAGCCGGCAAGGTTCGCCTGGGAACTGATGGCGTCCATTTTCTGCGCCAGAGTGGTGCGGGGCAGCATTTCGAGGCTGATCGCGGTGACCCCGGCCTTGGCGAAAGCCTCGATCAACCCCGGTTCATTGAAGGGGTCGAGAAAGCTGATGTGGATGGCCCCTGCGTGGAGCGCGGCAATTTCTTCCACAGGTGGCTTGCGGACCCGGATCACCAGATCGGCTTCCCGGAGGGCTGCTGTGCGGTCTCCGGAAATCCGGGCTCCGGCGGCCTCATAGGTGGCATCGGAATGATCACACCGGGCGCCAATCCCGGCTTCCACGGTGACGTCTGCTCCGAGTCCCACCAGTTTTTTGACGGCGGCGGGATCAAGGGCGGCGCGGGTTTCGATCGGGTCGGTCTCTGAGGGGGCAAAAATCTTCATAACGGAGGCACCGGGCAGAAGCACAGAATAGACGTGGAGGCCCAACCTGCGCCCAGACTCCACCCGGGGTGGCGGAACTTATCCCGCGAGGGGCCGGTGTCGAGTGGTTTTCTTCCGGCGCCGGGACGACCCGCCCTCCCGGGAATCCCTGAACCCGGACTAAGGAAGGCCCGCCACGCCGGTTCCGGGGCCCCCTGCCTTGGCCATGAAAAGGTGCGATTCACCCCGCAGCAGGAGATGCCCGTCCACGGTGACCGGAGTCGCAATGATACGCTCGCCAAGTGGATTTTCCGAAACCGGCGCAAACCCTGTTTCGCTGAAACGCCCAACCTGCAGCACGCCGTCCTCCCGCACCGCATAGAGGAGATCCCCTGCCACGGTGGGGGAAGAGTAGTAGCTGGCGCTGGATCGCGGGAATTCCCCTTTCCAGAGGGTCTGGCCCGTGGCGGCCTCAAAACACTCCACCGCACCCCGGTCCCCGACCAAAAAGACCCGGCCGTCCCTCACGGCGGGGGTCGGCACGAAAGCACCGCCATCCCGCGTCCAGACCCGGTGGGTGGTGGTGACATCCCCCGACCCGCCGGTCAGACGGATGCCGGCAAGGTGGGAGCCGCGACCATAGGGCACCACCGCCAGGTCTCCAGAAATCACCGCCGACGCCACCGCGACCCAGTTCTTTTTCCCGTCGGGATTGAATCCCGCACATTCCCAAAGGAGCTTGCCATCGGCCGCGTCATGCCCGGTGAGATGCTCGGCCCCCCAGGTCACCAAGATCTCCCGTCCATCCCGGGAAATGACCTGGGGAGTGGTGTAGCCATGGTCATTCTCCACCGGAGTCTGGTATTGGCGCTCGGTTTTCCAGACCTGCTCTCCGGTGGCCTGATCCAAGGCCACCAGAAACGACGCGCCGCCGTGCATGACCGCGACGACGATGTTCCGCTTCGTCAGGACCGGAGAATTGCCCAGATCCCAATAGAGACTGACCTTGCCGAAGCGCTCCTGCAAATTACTCTGCCAGAGCACCTTCCCGTCCAGATCGAGCGCCGCCAATCCCCCGCTTTTGAAATAGACGAACAGCCGCTTGCCGTCTGTCACCGGGGAGGGATTGCTGCCGGAGCCGTTCCGGTGTTTGCCGACCGTTTCCTGGCCGAAGGTGGTCGTCCACAGAAGTTTCCCTGACCAATCGTAGGCGGATGCGGCGTCCTTGCCTTCCTGCGGTCCGGTGAGGTAAATGCGGCCATCCCAGACGGCGGGAGTGGAACACCCTTTGCCAGGCAGAGTGATTTTCCAGAGCAGGGTGGAATCATCGACCCGATCGGGATAGGACACCTTCCCCGGCTCGGCGGCCCCGCTGTCGAGCGGTCCCCGCCACTGCGGCCAACGGCTTTCGGCATGAGCGGTCGGAAGGAGCAACAACACGGAGGTCAGCAGGAGTCCAGAGCCGGATGGGAGGAGGGAAACAGGGCGCAGCATGCGCCGACTGTATCAAGTTCCGGGTCCTCTGTCAGCAGGGAATTGTCGATGTCCCCCGGATCTTCCAGGACCGCGATCAGGACCGGACGCGGACTTTCAGATCAACTCCACGATCGGTGTGCCTCCATTCATCACGATGGCATTCGGCCGCCCGGAGAAGTCCTCATAGGTGGTGTTGAGGGGAATGCCGAAGTGGTGGTAAATGGTGGCGGCCAAATCCTGCGGGGTCACCGGTCGTTCTTTGACGTTGCCTCCGTCCTTCTCGGTGGCCCCGATGACCTGCCCATGGTGGAACCCCCCGCCAGCCAGCATCACGGAGCTGACCACCGGCCAGTGATTGCGTCCGTCGGTGCTCCCCTGGGTGCCGATGGTCGGGGTGCGGCCAAATTCTCCCATCGCGATGACCAGCACATCGTCCAGCAGCCCCCGGTCTTCCAGATCACCGACGAGGGTGGTGAACAAATGGTCAAACACCGGCAGGAGCGGCTTTAGCCCCCGGGAAATCCCACCAGAGGGAGGAATATTGTCGCCGTGGGTGTCCCAGGTGCCGGAGGCGG
>JADZAX010000418.1 GCA_020852405.1 Verrucomicrobiales bacterium | reverse complement strand
TCGATCGGCCAGCTGGCAGCCCCCCTGCATGGGAGGAAGCCAACTGCCATCAGAGAAACAGGCAAGCAAAGGAGATGGCGCAAATTCATGGAGCCTCGTCGGTGGTTCTCTGACGGCACGGTCACGAACAAGTGGGAGAGTGATAGCGGGAGTCAGTGTTTTTCCGATCCGAACCTCCCCTCCCAGCCACCGTCCCCCAAAGTCGACTTGAGTTCAATCCGGCGCAGGTCCGTGGTCCCATCCGGCAAAAGCAGGCGAAGGTGAATGATCTTTCCTTCCGCGGGCAATCTCAGCGTCACCGTCTGGAAATCCAGCGACCCACCGATCGTCTCCCGCACCGTCTGCCCGGGAGGAAAATCTTTTTGTCCATCAAGACGCCAGGCGACCCCGAGTTGCCCGCCCTTCTCCGAGCGGAGGGCCACCGTCGCGCTGCCGGGCCCCTGGATATCCAGTCCGGAGAAAGCGACAAAGGCCTTCTGCTTCCCTTTGGTATCCGGAGAAATCCGCAGGGTATCCTCGTTGACGGCGGCGGCCGCATTGCGTACCACCCAGTTCTGGCCGGAGGCCGGCGCCCCTCCCGTTGTGGCGGGTTCTTTCCCATGCTTGGTCGCGGTGATGCCGGTGAGCTTGACATGCGCGTCGTAAAACATGGCGTCCTGGGCATTGGATTCCCGGGGCAACCCGGGAGGCGGCAGGGTGGCGTTCCAAGCCATGAGTTGCTGCTCCAAACCGGCGGCGATCTCCGGAAACCGGGTGATCAGATTGTTCTCCGCCAATTCACTGCGGCCTTCCGGCCCGCTGAGATCAAAAAGATAACGCTCTTCCGGTCCCACCCGGATGTATTTCCAATGATCCGCCCGAATGGCGGCCTGGGAGCGCCAGCGCCAGAAAAGGGCGGCATGCGGTTCGCCTGCCTTCTCACCGAGCAGATAGGGCACCAGGTTCACCCCGTCCAGTTTATCATCCTGGGGCAGACCGGCCAGCGCCACGGCGGTGGCGGCGACATCGAGATTGATAACGGGGTTTTCGTAGGTCATCCCGGCAGGAAGGGTGCCGGGCCAGGCGGCGAGGAAAGGAACGCGGATCCCGCCATCGGTGAGCATGCCTTTTTCCCCGATCAGGGGCAGATTGAGGGAACCATCCCAGGCACCTTCCTTGGTGGGAGCCCCGTTGTCTCCGATGAAGAAGAGGAGCGTATTCTTGTCGATGCCCAGGTCACCCAGCTTGGCACGGATCCGGCCAATGCCGTCATCCATCGAGGCAATCATCGCGAGGGCTTGACGACGCTCTTTGGGCAGGTTCGGATCCGTTTGGGAAAACCAGGGCTCGGGAGATTCCAACGGCACATGGGGCGCGAAAAATGCCAGGTAGAGAAAAAAAGGATCTTTGGCATGACGGTCAATGAAGGAGACCGCGGCATCCGCCTGCCAGACACAGCGGAAACGCTTGTCCGTGAGAGTCTGAGGAGCGTTGGCCAACCGGTTTCCGCTGGGGTCGTGCGAGGCGACAAAGGTGTTCATGGGGCCGGTGCAGTATTCCTCAAACCCCTGCCCCAGAGGGAGAAACGCGCGCCCCGCCCCTCCGCTCTCCGCCTTGGACTCTTTGCCGGCGCCCTTCCGGGGGGGCGGTTCCAGGTGCCATTTGCCAATCTGACACGACACATAACCGGCCGGTTTCAGGCGTTCCGCAAGGGTCAGTTCGGCAAGCGGCAGCGGCCCCTGGTTGTTGTCCTCCACCCCAAAGCGTTGCTGGTAGCGTCCGGTGATCACTCCCGCGCGGGATGGAACACATTGTGGAGCGCTGACATACCCCCTCAGGAAACGCACCCCGTCCCTGGCGAGCGCATCAAGATGCGGGGTGCGGATGTCTGGATCAACTCCCTGGGCCCCCAGATCGGCAAAGCCGTGATCATCACTGTAAATGAGGATGATGTTGGGTCGCGGTTCCGCGGTGAAGGCCGCCGCCGGCAGGCTGCCTGACAACATGGCCAGGAGGAAACGGAAGATCCCTTTCATGGCGGAAACTGCGGGGGAACGCCCGTCACGGCTGCAGATTCCAAGCGGCTTGTTGCAGCGCTCTCAGGCGCTCCACTTCCGCGGCGCGGTCTCCTGCCAGATTCTTGGTTTCCAGAGGATCGGCTTGAAGGTCGTACAATTCGACAGTTTTGGGGGCCGAGGTGTAAGCCTTGTCCGGACCGACCGGACCGGGTTCGATGAGCTTGGACCAGCCTTTGATGATGACCCGGGAAACCAGGCTCCTTTCGGGCTTGCCGAGCTCGGCAATGTCGTGGGTGTAGGCTTCCACAAAGACAGACTTCCGCGCGGTCATCGCCGGACGGTCGAGCAAATCCAGTCCGGGCAGATCGGAGGGCCCCTTGACCCCGGCAATCTTGAGAACGGAGGGAACGAAATCAATGATGGACGCCAGCGTTTCGTCATCCCGCTGTGGGGCCACCTTTCCGGGCCATCGGACAAACATGGGGGTGCGGATGCCCAGCTCATAGGGGGAAAGTTTGGCCCGGTTCCCCTGCTCCGGATCCCATCCATTGTCAGCGAGATAAATGATCACGGTGTTTTCCTGAAGCCGCTGTTCAGTGAGATAAGCGTCCAGCTCGCCGCAGGTGTGGTCAAACCACTCGACCATGGCGAAATAGGTTTCGGCTTTCGGGCTCATTCCCTTTCCCTGGTAATGCGAGAGATACTCCTTCGGAGGATTGTGGGGCTGGTGCGGCATCATCGGCGCATACCACACAAAAAAGGGCTTTTTCCGGGACTGCGCGTCTGCGATGAAATCAAACACGGGCTGCATGGTTTTGCGGCCGATGTCCAGCCCCGCGCCCCCGTGGCGCCCCTCCGTGTTGGTCATTCCGGAAGTGAACCCAACCTCAGCGGCCGTGACATTCCAGAGTTTGCCGGTTTGAAAGGTGAGATAGCCCGCCTCGCTGAGTGCTTTGGGCAGAATCACCGAATTTCCCAGCAATTGATGGGAGAGCGGGGACCTCCCTTTCATCCCCGTTGCCTGCGCGGAGGAGGCCGCGGATTTGCCCAGATCATTGCCGGTGATGCCATGAGCGTGGGGCAGCTTTCCGGTGAGCAGGCAGGCCAGGGAAGGCGAGCAGACCGGCATGACATACCCCCGGGTGTAGAGCAGACTTTGCGCGGCCATCCGGTCAAGGTTCGGGGTCCGGGCCACTTGGTGCCCCATGAAACCGTAATCGTTGAACCCTTGATCATCGGACAGGATCAGAATGATGTTCGGGGGAGTCGCCGCATTGTCCTCGGCGCCCCCATCCGCGGCATGACCACAGGGAGGAAAACCGATGAGCAAAAGAAGAGCGGCCAGTGTCAGGAAGGGTTTCATGAGATTGGGTGGGTTGTCTGGAGAAGGGGCGCGACACGCCCCAGTGGGGAGGAAATTCCACTCCACCGAAGTGGATCCGGTTGCCAGAACCAGCGGAGGGAATCGGAAGGAGCGGAATTCAGGAGGGTCGGTTACTTGGCAAACATGGCGTTGGTTTTGTCCCCTCCACTGAGCACGTAGGCTAGCAGATCGAGGATTTCCTCTTTCTTCAGCAGCATCAGGAGCATCGGCGGCATGGGGCTGATCTTGCTGGTTTCGATACTTTTCACTTCCTTGCGGTCCACGTTGGCGCGCTGGTTGGGATCGGTGAGATCCGTGTTGAGAGTGACGCTGTCGCCGCCCAGATTGACCACAACGCCAGAGACAACACTGCCGTCGTTTTTGGTCACCACGATGGGGGCAAACTGCTCGTTGATCACTTTGCTGGGATTGATGATCTGATCCAGCAGATCATGCGGACTGTAACGCCCCCCCGCACCGGTGAGGTCCGGACCGTTCATCCCTCCGGCATTGCCGAAGCGGTGACATCCGAAACAGGCCGCGGCCCCGAACATCCTGCGGCCGTTCTCAAAGTCCCTTGCTTTGAGTCCGGTGTTCGCGGCGGCGCTCAATTCCTCGAGCGTCCACATCGTCGGAGTGCGTCCGGCAAACATGGCGCCGACATTCTCCACCAGCGATTTGCGTTCCGGCTTTTTCGCGATGAGTCCGGAAAGATGCGTTTTCTCCGCCTCCGTGAAGGTGGCGAGACTGTCATTGCGGATGAATTCGATGAATTTGTCGAAGCTCGCCCCGCCCTTGTAGTTCGCCGCCTTGAGGAACCACTCAAGCTGCTGCGTCCTCAGCTCCGGGGTCCAGCCGGTTTTCAGAAAGCGCAGACTGCGGGCGAACTCCATCTGGGGTTCCTGGCTGGGCGCCGAGGCGATCAGTGCCATGCCCTTGGCGGCGGTGTTCGGCGCCTGGAGGTAGGCCAGGGTTTCACAGAGGAGCCAGTTCAGTTCAAAACTGTCGGAGGGGAAGGACGCATCGAGTTTCTCGATGATGGCGACGACGGTGGTCTCGCCGGGATTTCCAAACCGGTGCAGCACGATCTCGGTGAGGCGGACAAACTCCAGTTGCTGGTTCAGCGGCAGTTTGGCAAAGTCGAGCTTGAGCAAGGCGCCGAGAATCTGGTCGCGCCGGGCGGCGTCCGGCTCAGCCCCCGAGGTGCGGTGATCCGGGCACTGGCCGGTCAAACGGGCCAGAGACAACAGCGCGGGGAGTTGCTTGGCAGGCTCGGATTCAGTCAACGCCTTGTCGGCCCATTCGGAAGCGGGTTGGTGCTCCAGCACGATGCGCGCGGCCCACGCGATGAAGCGGTCCTTGTTGTCCAGATACGGCCAGGCGGTGTCAACGGCCTTGGGATCGCTCCTGACATGGAAGGCCTCCAGTTGATGGCGCAAGGCACGCTCAGGAGTGGCTTCCGGTGTCAAATCGATGGGTGAGGTGTCCTCTATACCGACATAGCTCACCCGGTAGAGACCGGACTGGACCCTGCGCCCACCGATGGTGAAATACATCGCTCCATCTTCCGGATGGATCAGGACATCGGTAAGTGGCAGCGGAGAGCCGGTCACGAACTCCTCCTTGGTGGCAGTGTAACTGGCCCCGCTCTCGTTGAGATGGACGGCGTAGAGCCGGCCCCAGCTCCAGTCGAGTATGTAGAACGCTTTTTGGTACTTGGCCGGGAATTTCGCCCCGTACCCGAAGGTCGTCCCGGTCGGCGATCCGGGACCGATGTTGAGCACCGGAGGCAGCGTGTCGGGATAAAATTCCGGATACTTCCCGGCCCCGTTGCGCCAGCCGAACTCCGCTCCGCTGACGACATGGCAGACTCGCGTGGGGCGGTACCACGGCGTGTTGAAGTCATACTCCATGTCCGCGTCATAAGTGAACAACTCGCCGTCCTTGTTGACACCGGCCCCGTAGATATTGCGGAAGCCGGAGGCATAGATTTCAAACTCTTTTCCGTCCGGCGTGGTGCGGTAGACGATGCCGCCAGGGGCCAGCACCGATCGGTTGTGCCCCCGGCCATCGGGCATCCGGGGCAGGAGATGATCATCGCCCCAGAGCTTCGCCACCGGAGACGCCTTTGATGTCCCGTCCAGGTAGCCATCGGAAATGACAGCGTTGTTCCCGCAGACGATGAAGAGTCCCTTGCCATCAGGTGTCTTGACCACTTTGTGCACTCCGTGATCACTCTTCGAGTCGAACGCGTGCAACAGCTCCACCTTGTCAAGTTGGTCGTCCCCGTCACTGTCAGTGATCCGGTAGAGTCCGATCTGCGCTTTTTGCTCGTAGTCATTGACGCCGGCATAGATGGCCCCGTAGGCGTAGGTCATTCCATTGATGGCACGGATCTGGACCGGAACCTTCCGCACGTCCGCCGCCAGCAAGGGCTTGCCCGCGGCCGGCGGGGAGAACCGGTAGAGGTCTCCGTATTGGTCGCAGGCATAAATACGGCCTTTGTCGTCATTGCAGAGAGCCACCCAGGATCCTTGTTCCCCTCCTGGCACGGAATAAAGCAACTCAGCCTTGAAACCCTCCGGGACCTTGATCCGGGAAACCGGAGTGGCGATGTTTTCACCGATCGCAGGACCGACCGCATCGGGTCGTTTCGGTTTTGCGGGGCCTTTGGCCGGAGCTTTGGCCGAAGCTTTGGCCGAAGCTTTGGCCGAAGCTTTGGCCGGAGCTTTGGCCGAAGCTTTGGCCGGAGCCTTCGCGGCGGGCGCCGGTTTCCCCTGCCCCTTCGCCGGGGGTTGTCCTTTGCCCTTGGCAGCGGCCGGCGCGGGCTTCTTGATCTCCTGGGCATCACTGGGAATGTTGGTTTTGGCGAAAGGTTCCACACCTCCCGCAGGGAGTTCCTTGAGCATCACGTCCTTGATCTGCACCCTCATGGAGGGGCCACGATGGATTTGGAAAGCGAGCAGGCCGTCCAGAGCGCGAGCCTTTTCCTCGTGATCGATTAGATCGATCGTCATCTTTCCGTCCACTTTGTGGATCAGGTGGTTCCCTTGGGCGATGACGGTGTATTCATGCCATTCCGTGATGTCCACCGCGACCGGCTCGTGTTCAGCGACGAGCCAGCGCACCCCTTGGGGATCGATGACAACACTCTGGCCGTTCTGGACAATGATGCCGCGGGCCCGTTCCTCGTAGACCATGGCATTGTTTGGGGTGGCGGGATGAATATCGCACTGATATCCACCGATCGACCATCGGCCATTCTCCGGAAGTTCCCGGCTCCGGTATTGGATCCCGGTATTGTTCCCCGCCTGCCTCACCTTCACCCGGAGTTCGAAGTTCTTCACCGTGCCCCCCCGCCAAATCAGAAACTGGTTGTATCCGAGTTGCTCCGGACCGGTCGTCTTGCCGGTGATGCACCCCTCCTCGACGGACCACAGTTCCGGATTGCCATCCCATCCGGAGAGATCCTTGCCGTTGAACAAAGCCTGGAACCCTTCCTCATCCGCCGCCCGCAATGGGAGCACCACAGCCAAAAGACAGAAACAAACCAACGATCGCAACATCACTTTCATGGAGTCGGGGAAATAGGACAATTTTTGAGGAGGTTTTACGCAAAGAGAAAACGCTGCCGGAACCACAACGTTCCGGCAGAATCCGTGACGGATCCGGCTTCCCCGGTCCCAATTCCGCAGGGAGAGAAACAAGGGGCACCATCCGAAAAAACAACCCTGACAGAAATCAGCGCTGCCGTCCAGACCCGTCAGCTCCGCAATGGTGCCAAATCCAAGATCCCCGAGCATCGATCACCGGCACAAGGAGGCCTTCTCCCCCCCTCGGGAACCGGTGAAACAAGACCAGTGAATTCGCCGTCTCGTGCGAACCGGACATCCCTTCCGGTTCATGATCAGGACCAAGAACGGTCTTTTGCCTGTTCGCAATGACGCGGGTTGTGTAACCTTGGTCATTGGTCAACACTATTACCCATGAAAGCCCCTCACTCTTCTGAATCGCCCTCCCCTGCCGAGGAGCAGGGACTCCATGAGATTTACGCCCGGTCTGGAGAGACGGCGGATGCAACTGTCTGGGGTAGAAAGATCGATCCGCTGAGCCGCCGTGGCTTTTTCAAGGGCATGGGCCTGTCCGCCATGACCGCGGCCGTCGGGGCTGAAATCGTGTTTTCGGACCAAATGCCAGGGGGACTAATTCCCGCGGCCCTCGCGCAAAGCAACGTTCCGTTCACTATTCCGGGCAAGGATGGTCTCCTGATCTTGAATGACCGGCCCATCAACGCGGAAACGCCCGCCCATTTTCTCGATGATGACATCACCCCGGCTTCGCGGTTCTTTGTCCGGAACAACGGCCTCACACCCCTGCCCGAATCGATATCTCCGGACCAGTGGACCTTGGAAATCGCGGGGGAAGCCTGCGAACGACCCACCAAATTCACCCTGCCGGAATTGAAGGCCAAATTCCAGCACTATACCTACCAAATCCAACTGGAATGCGGCGGAAATGGACGCAGTGAATTCAATCCCCCCACCCATGGCAACCAGTGGACGATCGGGGCGGTGGGCTGTGCCAACTGGACCGGGGTCCGCCTGCGGGACGTGCTGGAAAGTTGCGGGATCCGAAAAAACGCGGTGTATGTCGGATACCATGGCGCCGACACCCATCTTTCCGGAGATCCCAAGAAGGAATCCATTTCCCGCGGGGTGCCCATGCACAAGGCGCTCGAAGACGAGTCGCTGATCGCTTTTGCCATGAACGGGGAAGACATCCCCCTGCAGAACGGTCATCCTCTCCGCATGGTGACCGGAGGATGGCCGGCGTCGACTTCCGGCAAATGGCTCACCAAACTGGAAATCCGCGACCGCGTGCATGATGGTGAAAAAATGGGGGGGGATTCCTACAAGGTGCCCAAGTATCCTGTCGCCCCCGGCACCAAGGTCCCCGAAGAGGACATGGTGATCATCGAATCGATGCCCGTGAAATCGATTGTGACCTTCCCCCAGTCCGGCATCAGTCACGAACTGGGCAAGCCTCTGGCCTGCAGGGGCCATGCCTGGGCGGGAGATTTGGAAGTCAGCGAAGTGCATGTTTCCATTGACTTCGGCGTCACCTGGATCAAGGCCGACCTCAAGAAACCGGCGAACCGTCTGGCTTGGCAGCGTTGGAATGCCGAAGTCCGCTTCCCCAAAAAAGGCTACTACGAAATTTGGTCCCGGGCGGTGGACAGCAACGGCCAAAGCCAACCGATGTTGGTTCCGGGGTGGAATCCCAAAGGGTACCTGAACAACGCCTGCCACCGCATTGCCGTCCAAGCCGTTTGAGTTTTTCCGCCATGAAACACGTTGCCTTGAAAACACTGCTGCTGTTGCCGCTGGGATGGATGATGCTGACGGCGCCGGGATTGGCCGAAGAAAAACCCGTCGTCGCGCCACCAGAGCTGGATCCGGTTTCCGGGATGAAAATGGCCGAGAACTGGGAACTGGTCAGAATCCATTGCACGGTATGCCACTCCCCGCAGCAGTACCTGCGTCAAAAGGGAAATGCCTCCACCTGGACCGAGACGATTCGCTGGATGCAAAAATCGGGAGGTCTCTGGCCGCTCACGCAGGAAACGGAAACCAAGATCGTGACCTATCTGGCGCAGAATTACGGACCGGACGAGGCCTTCCGCCGCGCCCCCCTCTCCGGTTACCTGATGCCGGTGAATCCCTACGGAAGCGAAGCCAAGCGGGAGTTTGAGGACAAGAAAAAATCGGGAGCGCTGCCCCCCACGCCTCCGCCCCAGTGAGGAGCGGCCGGGACGCAGCCGGAACCTTGCTCCTTGAATCAAAAATTCTTACCTCCCCTCTCCGCGGCTTACCAACTGACCCGCAACCCGGCGGAAACGTCCCAACCGTCGTAGGCGCCCCCGTCCTGCGCGGCGTCCTCGTTTTTCGGGTGTTTGGCTCGAACGAGAATGGGAAAGACGTCTGCCATGGCTGTGGGAATGCCCTGAATTTCATCCTACCCATGTCCATCAGCCTTCCATACTGAGGAGACGCGTGGATTGCCCGGGGCGGCCTGGTGTGATCAGGTTCAGATCCCGGATCAGGACGAACATCGGCCACGAAGGGGAAGGAAGCATGGTCTTCGAAAGCTTGAAAATTGTCACATTAACCCTTTTGACCATTCCAGCGCGGAATGGTCTGATGGGCTCGTCAAAACGGAGGCAGAAAGCTTGTGACCAAAATGTCACATTCAAGAATTTGCTCTCTCCCAAAGATACAACTAACAGGGGACGCCCAACACTAACTCAACTGGCAATCTACTCACATGATAAAACCGAACAACCTCATCAAAATGGCTGCCTTCGCCGGTGCCTCCGCCCTCGTGGCCGGAAGTGCTGTCGCTGGTGATGACTGTAAAGCCGTGGTGTGTGACAAAGCGCCGGTCGTCGAAAAACCTTGGACGATCTGCAACCTCTTTGACAACTCCACCCTTTACGAAAACGACAGCAATCCCTTCCTCCAGGAGCTCGCCCTGATCGGCCGCTACCAGGGGCAGTGGTATTCCTCCGATTCGAACCACGGTTCGGACACCGACTGGGAAAACCGCCGCTGGCGTGCCGGCATCAAAGCGAAGTTCCTTCATGACTTCGAATTTGACGGACAATTCAACCTCAAGACCGATTTCCATTCGGACAGTCGTTTCATTGAAGATGTCGAAGAAGTGTCCATCAAGTGGGAAGCCACCAAAGACTTCTACGTCCAAGTCGGTAAGTTCAAGCCGAAGGTGACCAACGAATGGTCCACCTCCTCCCGCAACATCCTGACCTTCGAGCGTTCCCTGCTCGTGGAACAGGTTCGCCCCGAAAAACTCGGCGGTGTCGCGGTGGGTGGCAAAGTCGGTGATTTCTCCTACGATCTGGGCATCTTTGAAGGTGCCGTTGACGACGACTGGACGCTTCCTGACTTCAACGGCGGCATCTCCGTCCTTGCCAAGGTGGGCTACAAAGTCACCGAGAACACCAAAGTTGGTTTCGACTACTTCTATGCCGACCAGGACAAGGAAAGCCTCGCGAGCGGCGGCGTTGAAGAATACCAGAATGTGTTCTCCCTGAACTCCACGAGCCAATTCGGCAAGTTCGGCCTGATCACCGACCTCATCTTTGCCACCGGCACCGATGACAAACACCACAGCGATGCCTTCGGCGTCGTGATCATGCCCACCTACGAAATCACCGAGAAACTTCAGGCGGTGTTCCGTTATCAGTATGCCAGCGCCGACAGCAGCGAAGGCCTCCGCCTCCGCAGCCGCTATGAGCGTCCGACCGTCAACGACGGTTACTCCACCTATGGCGATGGCTACAACGCCTTCTACCTCGGTGCCAACTACCGCATCTGCAAAGACAAGCTCAAACTCATGGCCGGTGTGGAATACTCCACCATGAGCGGTCCCGCCGACTACAGCGGCTGGACCTACATGACGGGTATCCGCATGTATTATTGAGTTCAGGTTGTTTGATTCTTCTGCTTCCTCGCTTCATTGACGAGCAGCTTGGTTCGACAGAGCCTCCGGTTGACCGGGGGCTCTGTTTTGCCGTTCGGGGGAGCCATTGATCGAATCCCCCCCCGGCCCCTCTTGTTTCAATCTAGGCCTTCAATCGAGGGGAAAGAAGACGACCATCGGAGTCTCCAGTGGTCGGAAATTTGAAAAATCCATCCATCAACCTTTGGTCTGTTTATACTTTGAGTCGGCCGTCTCCTCCCGACCTGCTTCCAATGGCTCCTTGACGGGGACAGGTTCTGCAGGGAGAAATGGCCAGTGCCGAGCCCATCCCAGCCTCTCCGGTTTGGCGGCCTCCTCAGGAGCGCCGCGCTGGGTGTTGCATGGCAGGTCCTGCTGGCCGGAACCGCCGCCGCGGGAGATGCCATGGTCATCAATGACAGCTCTCCGGTGGCTCAAAAGCCGTGGGACCTCTGCCGGACCTTTGATCAGGGAACCCTGTATTCCGACCCCGCCGCGCCGGTCCTCCAGTCATTCAGCGTCATCGGGCATTACCAGGGGCAATTTGTCGCCGCTGACTCGAATCACGGAGCGGAAACCCTGTGGGAGAACCGCCGCTGGCGGGCCGGATTCAAGGCCGCCTTCTGCGAGCACTGGGAATTTTTCACCCAGGCCAGCCTGAGGACCGATTTCGACAATTCCGCCCCGTTCCTGAAAGATTTCGACGAAATCAGCCTCAAATGGGAGCCCGCCAAAGAATTTTATCTCATCCTGGGCAAGCAGAAGGCCAAAATCACGAACGAATGGGCGGAATCAGCCCGTTTTATCCGCACCT
>JADZAX010000417.1 GCA_020852405.1 Verrucomicrobiales bacterium | reverse complement strand
CTCAGTTATCGTGGATCGCCGGATGATGGTTTTATCGGACGCAGCGATTGGGCGGAGGTGCGGATCCTGAGTCCGGGATCGGGCAAGATGCCCGAAGCCGGTGTTCGGTTTTTCTTCATTCTTCGTGAGCTGGATGCTTTGGGCTTGGACGAAATCATCGCCGAGCCGGTGCCGGAGCGTGCCATGGGACGTGCCATCATGGACCGCCTGCGCCGGGCTTCGGTCAGGTACAGGAACCCCAATGGGGTGGATTGGGTGGTTTTCGGATGTCCGGGATTGCCAAAACAAGAATTCTACGTAATAGTCACAAAAATTGCAGTAATTCATAGGCGTCTCCCCAACCCCGCTCCTCTTCTCTTTTTTGCCCTCCCACCATGCGCATTCTGATCACCGGCGGAGCCGGCTTTGTTGGTTCCCATCTCTGTGACCGTCTTCTTGGCGAGGGGCATGAAGTCATCTGCCTCGACAACTTTTACACGGGACGGAAAAAGAATGTGGAGCATCACCTGGGAAACCCCCGTTTCGAACTGGTGCGGCACGATGTGATCGATCCGTTCAAAATCGAAGTGGACCAGATTTACAACCTCGCGTGTCCCGCTTCACCGGTTCATTACCAATCCAATCCCATCAAAACAGTGAAAACGTCCGTCATGGGCGCGATTAACTGTCTCGGCTTGGCCAAGCGTATCGGGGCTCGCATTTTCCAAGCATCGACCTCAGAGGTTTACGGGGATCCTCATGAGCATCCCCAGACGGAAAGTTATCGTGGAAACGTGAATCCCATCGGTCCCCGGGCCTGTTATGATGAGGGGAAACGCTGTGCCGAGACTCTGTTTTTTGACTACCACCGTCAGAATGGGGTCGACATCCGGGTGATCCGCATCTTCAACACCTACGGGCCGCGCATGCTCGCCAATGACGGGAGAGTGGTGTCCAATTTCATCGTCCAGGCGCTCCGTGGGGAGGACATCACGATTTATGGCGACGGGCAACAAAGCCGTAGTTTTTGTTATGTGTCCGATCTGGTGGAAGGTTTCATCCGCTTCATGAATCAGGAAGTCGAAGTGGGTCCGATGAATCTGGGCAATCCGGGTGAATTCACCATGCTGGAGCTTGCCAAGCAGGTGCTTGCAAAAGTCGGGGGAACTTCCCAAATCGTCCACCAGCCTCTCCCCGCCGACGATCCCAAGCAGCGCCAACCGGACATTACCCTGGCCAGACGCGCTCTTGGATGGGAGCCCACCATTCCCCTCAGTGAGGGACTGGACAAAACGATCGAATACTTCCGGAAGGATCTTCTGGGCTGAATCGGGGACTCCGGAGGACCTCTCCGGATCTTTCAGGGCGCACCCGCGAGGTGCTCTGCCATGGCTGCCAGGATGTCTCTGGACTGGTGGACCGTGGAGGCTTTGAGGTCGCTCCAGACCAACGTGCCTTGGTGGAAGAGAAATGCGGAGCGTCGCAGCACTCCAAAGATGGTTCCCACCCCGAAGGCGCCCGCCACCAACCCGTCGGGATCGCTGAGCAGGGGAAACGGCAACTGGCGGCGCTCCCTGAAACGGGCCAGCGCAGCAGGGGCATCCCGGCATACTCCCACGACCGCCAGTCCCAGACCGGCCATGTCGTCGAAGGCGTCCCGCAGGCTGCAGGCCTGGCGCGTGCAGCCGGGGGTCCCGGACATGGGGTAGAAAAAGACTACCAGAGAGCCGTCCCGCGCGAGGTCCCTTAATGCCACCGGGGTGCCGGTGTCATCCATCGTTTGCACAACGGGGATGCCATCTCCCTTTGCCAGTAACGGACGGGACGGGGAGAAAAATGGCAGACTCATGGGGCGTCAGTACTGCGTTTCAGGCGATCGCCCGCAACGCATTGAGCAGATAATCGGCCGGGAGAAAGCGCTCGATCAGGATTTCACGCTGGTTGCCCCGCTTCATCCTCACCTGGCGCAACTCAATGCCCGGCGTTTTGTGTGGAGCAAAGAGAATGTCATCGTGGGTGGAGTTTTCGTGGCGTTTGAACATGTCGGGCGCTATGTCACCCCCGAGATGATCATCCCGTCCCGTGGCGAGATGGCAGGTGCCGAGGATTTTCTCGTCCTGGATGTCGGCTCCGGAAACGGGCAGCACCTGAGTTCCGAAGCCCAATTCGCCCAAGGTCCCGGTCATGGGATCGTCGGCCAGACGGGCATTGTGGGCGGCGATGGTGTCCGGATTCCCCGAGATCAGGGTGGAACGGATGATGCTGCGGTCACGGACTTCGAGCAATCCCATGGTTCCGTCTTCATAGCGCATGGGGAATTCTCCGCGAGCATTGACGGGAACGAAATAAACTTCGCCGGCGGGCAGGTTGGCGACATCGGGTTGTTCACCGCGACAAAGACCGTGGGATTTTTGGGCTTCCTGACCACCCAGGTCGAGGTGGATGGTGACCACCTGGTTGTCCGCGAGGGCGAAGTCGATTTCGATCTCATCAGCGTGGGTGACGGCGAGGCGGAGGGCTTCTGCTTCCGCAGAAACCTGATTGTAATCGACCGACAGACCCGAACTGAGGATGATGTCATTGACCCCATGAAGCGTCGCTCCCCGGAAGCCGAACTGCTTTGCCTTGGCGGTCAGTGGGGCTGTCGCGGAGTAGGTCGAAATGCACAGGATAAGGTCATAGTTCGGATAAATGTCGCGGTCCAAACTGAGTTCATTGCCCTCGGCATCCCAGCAAGCGTCGCTCAGATCCAGATTGGACCCGCCTGTTTGGCGGTAGGCATAATACTCACCTCCGGTCATGCCGAGTTCGTCGAGCACTCCGTTGTGCAGTGCCTCATAAAAGTGGCGATGCGCATTTTTTTGAACGGGATGACCAGGAGCCTTGAGAAAAGCCCAGTCCTTCATCATGGCGGCCGGATCAGCAAAATCGGTCAGCACACAGACCCGGCACCCTCTGACTGGTTCGAACACCGTCTCCAGCAATCGGCTGAGACTGAAAGGAGCAAACTCACGCTGGGAGGGGTCGCTCAGGATCTCTGGATCGAGCGCTGCAATGGAGGGAGAATCCGTGGTCATGTAGAATGGGAGGTGCTTTCGGAGTAATCGGCGGTGCGCCGCAGTTTTTGAGACGACGATCCAGAGACGGCATTTCAAAAAAAATGCCATGGCAGATCCTGCCGGATGGGGGGCGTCTCGGTCGCCAGGTCTAGGCGGCCTCGACAGCGGCCGGATCGATGCCTCTCAGGGCGAACACTTTCAAAACCGCCGCCTCAATGAGATTGTTCGGGCAGGAAGCCCCGGCGGT
>JADZAX010000416.1 GCA_020852405.1 Verrucomicrobiales bacterium | reverse complement strand
CTACACAGTTCCTGTCAATGATGCCCAACCGCATTCTTTCCGGCTCGCAGTTGATTGAGTCATCACAGGCCATTCGGATGGGCTCCCACAGGAGCGACTGAACTGCGGCCCTGCATCAGTTCGATGATGGGCATAGGATTGTCGATTGTTGAAGTGGCCGGACAGGGTAGGGTCCGGGGTGATGGAAACCGACCTGCTCCCGATTCCTTTTCTGCATGGAGGACCCTTGGGGCGCGCCCGATTCAAGGCCGTCCCGGAGGATTTTCTCGTTGAGGAACTGCTGGGCTTCGAGCCCTCCGGAGAGGGCGAGCACTGTCTCCTCTGGGTGGAGAAACGGGACCTCGACAGCAACACGGCCGGAGCCCGGCTGGCCGACGCGTTGGGCATCCGGCGGCGCCTCGTGAGCCACTGTGGTCTGAAAGACCGTCAGGCGGTGACCCGGCAGTGGTTCAGCCTGCATCTTCCGGGACAGCCCTCTCCGGAACCGGCGGTGCTGGAGTCGGAAGGCCTGCGGGTGTTGCGGGTGACGCGAAACACCCGCAAGCTGCGTCGGGGCATTCATCTGGGAAATCGGTTCACGATCCGGCTCCGAGGTCCGGAGTTCGATCCGGCCGCGGCGGAGGAGCGCTGGAAGGTGATCGCCCTCCACGGGGTGCCGAATTTCTTCGGGGAGCAGCGCTTCGGCCGAGGCGGGCGCAATGTGGCCAAAGCGCTCGCCATGTTCCGGGGGGCGTTCCAACCGCGCGACCGCTTGCTGCGCGGGTTGCTCCTCTCGGCGGTGCGGAGCCATCTTTTCAATGCGGTGGTCGCGGAGCGAATGGCGGATGGAATCTGGGATCGTCCGCTCGCTGGTGAAGTCTACGGCTTTCCTGACAACCGGTCCCTGATCCTGCCGGAGCGGCTCCGGGGCGATGAAACGGAGCGCTTTGCCCATGGAATGGTGGAGCTGACCGCACCGCTCTGGGGTTCCGGAGAGTTGCAGAGCGTCGGAGACGTGCACGCTCTCGAGAGCCGGATTCTCGGGGCCTTTCCCGAACTCACGGCCGGGCTGGAGTCGGCCGGCCTGCGCCAGGAGCGTCGGGTCATCAGACTGCGCCCGCTCCGGCCGGTCTTCCGCGGCCTCGACGGGGGGGATCTCGAACTGGCCTTTGACCTGCCGAAGGGCACGTATGCCACCACGCTGCTGCGGGAGTTTGCGAGCCTCGATGAGGATCGGGCGGACGATGCGGATTCGTTCAGTGCGGACGGTGCGGGTTGAGGTTCGCAGACAGCGGACGGAAGCCGTCTGCGACGCCGGTTCCGCCCGGAGCTTGGCATCATCGTGCCGCCCTTTTTGCTTGTTTCAGGCGGATCCTGCTGGCAGGCTGGGGACAGTCGTGGCCGGTCCGGCCACGGGTCAACCCTACGTTGCCGATCCTCCCACCAGCATGAAATCCTTGTTCCGTTCCTGTCTTGTTCTGGCACTTCTTGTCGCCCCGGTCCTTTCTTCCCGGGCCGCCGAGCCGAAACGCCTCATCGTTTGCACCGTCACCACCGGCTTCCGTCACAGTTCCATCCCTTGGGCGGAAAAAACCATCGAGATGCTCGGAGAAAAGTCCGGTGCCTACACGGTCGTCGACTGGGCCCGCCAGCCCGCCATCGACGTCCCACGAGAACCCCGCAAACCGAAGGACTTGGCTCCCGATGCGGACGAGAATGCGAAGAAGCGTTTTGCCAATGACAAGAAACGGTATGACGAGGAAATGACCAAATGGACGCCCGAGGTCCGGCAAGCCGCCAAGGAAGCCCAGGCCAAGTTCGACGCCGGTGTCAAAGAGTCGCTCGCCAAGCTCATTCCAGCCAATCTGGAGTCCCAGAAAATTGATGGCGTCATTTTTGCCAACACCACCGGGGACCTGCCGCTGCCGGACAAGGAAGGATTCATCGCGTGGATCGAGGCCGGTCACAGTTTCATGGCGATGCACAGCGGGAGCGACACGCTGCACGGATTCCCCGGCTACATCAACCTGCTGCAGGGCGAGTTCGCCGGGCATGGCGCGCAGGTGCCCGCCGACCTGACCGCCGGCGACACTTCCCATCCGGCCAATGCGGGCATTGGTGCCAACTGGAATCTCGTGCAGGAGGAAATGTACCACATCAAGAGCCAGGACCGCGCCAAGGTGCGGGCGCTCTGGTTCCTCCGCCATGATCCGAACAAAGTTGAGGAGAAGGGGCACTTCCCGGTTTCCTGGTGCCGCATGGCCGGCAAAGGGCGCGTGTTTTACACTTCCCTTGGACATCGCGAAGATCTCTGGAGCACTTCGGAGGAAATCAAAGACCGGAAAAACCCCGTCGCCACCAGCGAGCAATACCAGGCCCACATTCTGGGCGGCATCAAGTGGGCGCTCGGTCTCGCCGAGGGCAGCGCTGAGCCGAATCCGGAAGTTCAGTAATCCCTTGGGTCCGGAATCCGGATCCATTCCCTCCAGCCTTCTTGTGCCATGACTTTCCGTTTCCCGGCTTTTCTCGCCCTGGGCTTTCTGGTTGCCGTTCCGTCGGTCCAGTCGGCGGAGAAGAGACCCAACATTCTTTTCGCTTTTGCGGATGACATGGGGCGGTATGCGGGAATCTGGCGGCAGGTGGATGTACCGGGCACGCCGAACGACGTCCTGACCACACCGAACATCGACCGTGTCGCGGCGGAGGGGGCTTTGTTCAAGAATGCCTATGTCACCGCGCCGTCCTGCACGCCCTGCCGCAGTTCCCTGCTTTCCGGCCAGTATTTCTGGAGAACAGGCCGAGGAGCGATTCTCAGCGGTGCGGTCTGGGACTCCTCCATTCCCGCGTATCCACTGCTCCTCAAGGAATCCGGTTATCACATCGGGAAAAGCTACAAGGTCTGGAGTCCGGGCATTCCGGCCGATGCCCCTTACGGCATGCAGGAGCACGCCTACGAAAAGTCCGGCCGGCGTTTCAATACCTTCTCCCAGACCGTGACCCAGTTGGTCAAGAATGGCCAGGATCGGGAAACCGCGAAAGCGGAGGTCTTGGCCGAGGTGTCGGGGAACTTCGACGCTTTCCTTGCGGACCGGAAGCCGGACCAGCCCTTCTGTTTCTGGTTTGGTCCGACGAATGTGCACCGGATGTGGACGCGCGGATCCGGCAAGGCACTCTGGGACATCGATCCCGACCGTCTCCAAGGGAAAATGCCGCCGTTCCTGCCCGACGTCCCCGAAGTGCGGCAAGATCTTGCGGATTACTTCGGCGAAGTCCAGGCGTTCGACGCGGCCCTTGGGCTGATGCTGGCGAAACTGGAATCCATTGGAGAACTCGACAACACCATCGTCGTGGTCAGCGGTGACCATGGGGCTCCCGGCTTTCCCCATGGCAAATGCAACCTTTACGATTTCGGCACGCACGTCACTCTGGCGGCCCGAGGCCCTGGCATTGCCCGGGGCAGGGTGCTCGACGACTTCACCAACCTGATGGATCTGGCCCACACCTTCCTCGAGATCGGTGGAGTGCCGGTGCCATCAGTGATGACCGGACGCAGCCTGCTTCCGGTGCTAACCTCGGAAAAGTCGGGTCAGATCGATCCCACCCGGACTTGGGTCGTCACGGGGCGCGAGCGCCATGTCGATGATGCCCGGGAGGGCTTCCTTCCCTATCCTCAGCGAGCTCTCCGCACGCCGGAAGCGCTCTACATCATCAATTTCAAACCCGACCGCTGGCCGATGGGCGATCCTTACCACTTGGATGAGGATCCGGAGCCCACCCCGGAAGTGCTGACCAACAACACCCGGGTCACGCTTTCCGACATGGACTCCGGACCCACCAAAGCGTGGCTCGTTGGCAGGCGGGGAGATCCTCTCTGGAAGCCCTATTTCGATATGGCCTTCGCCAAGCGTCCCGCTGAAGAACTCTACCTGATGAACGAGGATCCCCAGCAGGTTCGCAATGTGGCTGCGGATCCACGTTATGAAAAACTGCGGGGGGAAATGCGGGCGCGGCTTCTCCACGAGTTGGAGCGCACGAATGATCCACGCGTCAAAGACGACGGCGCCACCTTTGAGAACCCTCCCTTTTCTGGTCCCGTGCCGGACGATGCGAAAGCGCCCAAGGGAGCCAAGAAGACCGGGAAGAAGCCTCCGGCCAAATAAGGTCCGCAACAACCGGGACCGATCGCGCTCAGCTGGCGAGGCAGCGTGCCAGGGCCAGCGCATTCATGGCGGCTTTTGGCACGAAGGATGCCGGTTCGACGAATTCCGGCACTTTTGAGCCATCAGGGCTTCGCTCGGAACAGTGCGCATTGCCGCCCGAGGGACCCAGGCCATCGAGCGTGGGACCGAGTCGGCAGAGGTAGTTGGCATCGCTCAAACCTCCCCGCGGCACCAGATTCGCCTTCAGTCCCAGCTGGGAGGCCGCTTCCACCCAGTGTCCGGCGAGGGCTTGGTTGGCTTCGTCGGCCGGCCAGGCCGGGGAATCGCCGAGGCGGTGGACCCGGATGGCGGCGTCTCGACCCTGCAAGGGGCGCTCCAAAGCCTCCACGGCCGCTCCTGCGAGCGCCAGGGCCTGCGGATCGTAGGCTCGCATTTCCAGCTCGGCTGCGGCGTGGTGGGGGACCCGGTTGATCACCGTTCCCCCGGTAATGTGACCGACATTGACCGTCAGGTCGGCGGCGTAATTGGTCAGGGCGGCGACTCCGGGCAGCACCCCCGCCAGGCCGATCACCGCGTTCACCCCGTTCTCATGGGCGCTTCCGGCGTGGGCGGCCTTGCCCTCGGCTTCAATGCGGAAAACGGAACGGCCTTTGCGTGATTGCACGATGTGCCAACCTCCATCGAGGTGCGGCCCTCCTTCGAAGACCAGCACCGCCCGAGCCCCTGCGGGACAGCGCTCCGCCGTGCGGTCCGCGAAGTCGGTGGCCATGACCTCCTCCGACGCATTGGCGGCGATGAGCCAGTCGGTCTTTTCGAAGAACTCCGGATCAGCCTGGCGGATGCCTTGCAACATTAACCAGATCAGGGCGGTGCCGCCTTTGATGTCGACCGTTCCGGGCCCATAAATACGTCCTTCTCCGGGCTCGGGCCGCCAGTGGAAATCTTGGGACTCCTCCTCTTCGAGGGGGAAGACAGTGTCAAGGTGGGTCACCAGCAGCACTGGTTTTCCGCCTGTGGAAGCCGGTTGCCGTCGCAGGAAGAGGTGCCTGCCATACCCGGAATGCTCCGAAGCGACGGTCTCGGGGGCGAAGCCGAGGTCGGCGAACAGCTCCGAGGTCAGCTGCCCCACCGCATCGACCCCCGCTCCGTGGTTCGTGAAGCTGTTGATCCCGACCATTTGCCGCAGACTGTCGAGAGTGGCGGGCAGGTGGAAGGTCAGGGCGTCTTGGAGAACCTCGGGTTTCATGAGCGGCGTCAACGGGCTTGCAGAAGAAAGGCCAGCAGATCGTGGAACTCCCCAGCGGTCAGCAACTGTCCGAAAGCGGGAGGCATGGGGGACAGGGCGAGCGCTTCATCCTTGGCGATGTCCGCCAAGGGCACTTTGTGCTCCGCTCCGGTGGCATCGACGAGGAGAAGCAGTTTTCCGATTTCGCCCCGTTCCAAACCGGACTGGGTGTCGCCCGATTTCAGCGTCACCGTATGAACCTGAAAGTGGGTGTCCACGTTCCGGTTCGGGTCGAGAATGTCTTCGCAGAGCCGCTCGGCACCCCGGTTCCCGATGCCATCAAGCTGCGGACCGACCAGTCCCCCTGTCCCTGCGATCTGGTGGCAGGTGCTGCAATGCACCGTGAACAGAGTCTTTCCGCGGGCCGGATCCGGGGACGCGGCGGTGAAGCTGGCAAGGCGATCGCGGATCAGGGCCTCGAGGCGAGTCCGTTCCGCGGGCGACGCCGGGGGCTGCGGTGGCGCGGGGCGCGCGGGGAGGTAGGGAGCCAAGGCTTCTCGCAGGGCGGCTGGAGCCGTGTGTTGCAGGAGTCCGGCGAGGGAGGTCAGCAGTCGGTGGGTGGTGTCCTCGGCCGCAAAGGTGGAGACGTCGAGCACTGGCGTGGAAAATTGGCCCACCGCGAGCCAAGCGTAGGCACTGCCATCGTCACCGTCGATGATTTCGAAGCGAACGGGTTGGCCAGCCACCCCGGTGAGATCCCATTCGATGAGGACGCAGGCATCCTGCCGGGGAGGTTGGGCGCTCGCGAGGACCTTGCCATCGCTTTCCTGCACGAGCCGGACGACGTTTTTCTCATGCGGCGGTGCGGCCGTGGGACCCCGGTGCCCGCAGAGGGCAAAGCCGAGGCGGGAGGGCGCAGGAAAGACTGCTGAACGCAAAGTGCCGGTGCGCTGTTCGGCTCCGGGTTGGCCTTTGTTGAGGCTGGAAAGCACCTGTGTCGGGGCTCCGTCGGGTCCGGGACGCTCCTGCACTACCCAGGGGGAAGGGCCGGATCCCGGGAGCGGTTCCCAGGCCGTTGGCGGCGGCGGGGCTTTTGCTGCGTGGAGTTCTTTGGCGAGTTGGACTGCCCATTCCATCAGCGCGGAAGTCAGAGGCCGCCCCGCCTCGGAAAGCCCGTCCCGGGCGGATTCGATGGCCGCCCATTGTCCGGAGGCATTTCCGGCGAGTTCTTTTCGGCGGGAGGCGATGGCCCGGTCCAGCAGATCCGAGGCGGCATCTCCATACCGGGCAATGTGAACCAGTCGGGCATTGCCATCCGCGTCGGATGCCGGAGACTGACGTGCCAAGTAAGCCGAGGCTTCGGCGGTGGGAATGGCCAGAGCGATGGAGGCGACATCGGGGTTTCCGTCCGCTTCCTCCCGGGTGAGCAATCCCGGCTGAGAAAGCACGGCCCGCAAGGCCAGTCGGAGGGCATGCCGCAGATGATTGTCCTCGTCCGGGACCGCGCGCAGGGCTTCGAGCAGTGGGCCGAGAGTGGAGGGGGCGGGCCGGTCCAGTAGAGCAGCGGCGGCTTCCCGCTTGGCGAAAGGGTTGCCCTCCCGCAGGGCGGTGATCCAATCCTCAGGGGGACGCGGAGTCGGCACGGGTGGGGCATGGGCGATCGGTGCTTGGGCTCCCGTCCGGGTGATGCGCCAGATCCGGCCGCGCTCCCGGTCCCTTCCGGGATGATCCAGCGGCACCTCGTAGTGGCCGATGATGCGGTTGTAGAAATCCGCGACATACAGGGCGCCATCGGGACCAATCCGGAGGTCCACCGGGCGGAACCATGGATCGCTGCTGACGACCAGGTCGGGTTCCTCCACTGCTTCCGGGCTGCTCCCGTGAAAGGCCACTCGGTCATGGTTGATGCGGGAGGTGACCACATTACCGATGAAGACATGGTCGTCCCACTCCGGTCCCCACATTCCGTCGTCGACATAGGCGATGCCACAAATGCCGGTGGAACCATGGGTGTGTCCGCACATCACCGGGGCAAACCCCAGCCCATCGTGCGGTTTGCCGAAACTCGGATAACAGGCCTCTCGCATCAACTGGTAGACCGGTGCGCTGTGGCAGTCCGCACTATAGAGATTTCCCCGTCGATCAAAGGCGAGGCCAAAGGGATTCACCTGGCCGCGTGACCAGATCTCCACGTGGGAAGCGTCGGGCCGGAACCGGAACACATTCCCCGAGTGCAGGTCGAGGGTGCTTCCGTCCTTCGCCGCGAGATGGCTGGTGTTGTTGAAGCCGTGGGTGGCGTAGATCCAGCCGTCTCCTCCGTCGCGCAGACTGCTGCACATCCCATGGGTGTCTTTCTCATAACCGAGCGGCCCGAACAACACCTCGCGCAGGTCACAGGTCCCGTCACCATCCGTGTCGGCGAAATACCAGAGATTGGGGATGCTCCACGCGATGCATCCATCGCGGTGCTCCGGTTTGTGCCAGGGCAGGACTCCGGTGGGAATGTTCAGTCCGTCGGCGAAATCCGTCACCTTGTCCGCGGCGCCGTCTCCGTCCGTGTCCTCCAGGATCTTGATCGCGTCACGGCTGTCCCTGACCCGGGAGCCTTCCTGATCCGTCCAGCGGTCCTTGGACGCGGCGTAGGGGTACTCGACCGTGGAACTAACCCAGAGGCGTCCGCGTTGGTCGAATGCCAGGTTGATCGGCTTGTTGATGAGCGGCTCCGCCGCGAAGAGGGAAATCGTGAATCCTTCCGGGACTGCGAGACGCGTCCGTTCTTCCTCCGGCGACAGGGCTTCGGTGTCCCGCACCAGTCGCGTGTCCTGGGCGGGGCAGAGGTGTGGCACGGTGGTGCCGAATAGGAGAATCAACCAAAGACCGGCGCGAAAGGCGTGCATGCCGCGTTGTTTCCGGGCCTCAGGGTTTCCAGTTTTTCACGTAGTCGATACAGGCGGTGACGTCGGGGAGAGAATCCTCCCACTTGTGTTCGTACTCGATCGAGATCGGTCCATCAAAGCCCTGGGCCTGGTATTCCTTCAGGATCGCGTTCACATCACCCTCACCCTGGCCGTAGGGCATGTCGTGGGCGAGATGGTTGTAACCGTTGAGGTCTTTCAAGTGGCTGCTGACGATGCGGCCTTTGAGAATGCGGAGGCAGTCCACCGGTTTCAGGCCGGAACGCATCCAGTGACCGGTATCGGCGCAGGAGCCGATGCGGACGTCGCGGTCTTTGACCACGCTGAGGATGTAGTTGGGATCCCACATTTTGTAGTCGGCGTTGTTGTCCCGCTTCGGATGGTCGTGGAAGCCCACCTTGATGTCGTATTCCTTGACGAGTTTTTCCCAGGTGTCGATGGAGTCGACCGACTCCGTGTTGATGACCCGGATGCCCATCGTCTTGGCGAATTCGAAGACCTTGCGGCACTCTTTTTCGTCCTTGCTGAGGCCGACCACGCCATAGGCCACGGCGATCAGGCCCTTTTCCTTGAGCTTTGCCTTGACCATGTCGAGCGTTTCCGGAGTGGCATTGTGATCCACCTTGAGGTCCAGATGCTCAGGGGAAAGCTTTTGTCCGGGGTAAAATTCGATGACCTTCCCGCCGGCAGCCGCGGTTTTGTCGATGGCCTGGAACGCGGTGAAGCGGTTGAAGGTGTATGCCTGGCAGCCAATGGCAAAGCCATTGATCTTGTGGTCGTCCGGAATCGGATCAGCGGAGCGGACCATGGCCGGAATGGCCAGAGCCAGAAGGAACAGCGGTGCAAAGAGGTGTTTCATGGAGGGTGGATGGATGGTGGGAGGGAAATTACGACAGACGCCAGTAAGGCACAAGCAGTGCCCACGGCGGAAATGCGCCGGTCGAGAGGACCGGAAGTGGTCAATTTACTGGGGACGGGGTGGGGGCCCTCCCGGAGGGCGACCACCTGGGGGAGGCCCGAAACCTGGACGGCGGGGTCCTCCCGGACGGCCCGGGCCTCCGGGACCACCAGGTGGGCCTTTCTGGAAGCTCGGATCACCCGTGCCTCGCCAAAACCGGCCCAGGGAAGGAAATTCCCCGGTGACACAGTAGTAGTAGGTCCCCTGGGGGAACTCCGGAGTCACTCCTTGGCGGCCATTGGCTTCATCCAACTCACCGGAACCAGGAACGAATTCAAAATCCTCTGTGAACCGTCCATCATAATCGCCCCCGGGCCCGATGTCCGTGACCGGTCGGGCGCCCTTCTTGACCTGCCAACTGGACCGCAGCCGGATCAGGGGACTGGAGGCATCCTTGGCATCGCGGGGACCGCGTGCCGTGTAAATGGGAAATCCGTCCGCGGCCCAACCAATTTGCCGCATTGAGGCTCCGTCACCCCCCAGTTTCTCGAGGTGACCGACCGGCAGGCCGTGGTAGTGGTACGATCCGTCGGGCTGGACGTGGGCATTGTGCTCGTCGAGGCCGAGATCGAGGAAACCGGTTTTCGCTTCATATTGCCAGCCGGAGGAAGGGTCGTTCTTCCAGAACTCGGCGGTGCCGGGCTCGAAGGGAACTCCATTGAGCGCCACGCCAAAAAAGGCGTGGCGGGTGGGGGTGGCTTCCTTCGCGGCGACCGGATGCAGCGGGACCCGGAAGGTCCGCTCGATTTCTGCCAGGGCGTTGGGGTTGCCTTCCCTTGGAAACGCTCCGGGCTCGTGGTCGGGCCATCCATTGGAGCGGATGAAGCGGTAGTCTCCCTCGGTGGTGATGGCGACCCGGTTGGCGGGCTTGGGCGCCCCGATGCCGGGAAGGGTCAGCAGGAGGACGCTGCCGCTCAGGACGAGTGCGGAACGGAAGGTGGCAGTCAACTTGGAAGTTAGGTCGGGGCGGGACATGGCAGCGATGAGCCCGCGGGGGGGCTTGGAAATGGAACCTTGCCGGGAGTGAAGAGTTGCACGATCCGGGAATTTTTCATCCCATGGTGGGACAACGCGGACTTTCCGGTAAATCCCTGGTGGACCGTGGCGCTTTCACAGGCGAAACAACCGGATGAAGCTCTACACCCGGATTCTCATCGGCTGGTGGAGCCTGGTCATCGTCCAGGCGGTAGCAGCGGCCAATCGTCCGAATGTCCTGCTCATCGTAACCGATGACCAGGGTTACGGCGATTTCTCCCTGCACGGGAACCCTCATCTCCGGACTCCACACATTGACCAGTTGGGGAAGGAAAGTGTCCGTTTTGACCGTTTCTACGTCAATTCCTTCTGCGCCCCGACCCGCGCTTCCTTGCTGACAGGTCGGTGGTCCCTCAGGACCGGCTGCCATGGAGTGACCCACAACCGCGAGGCCATGCGGCCGGAGGAAGCCACGTTGGCGGAGGCGCTCCGCGGGGCCGGGTACCGCACCACCTGCATTGGGAAATGGCACAATGGGGAGCAGTTTCCCTACACCCCGCCCGGTCAGGGATTCGATGAATTCTTCGGCTTTCACAACGGTCACACCAATCTGTATTTCGATCCCACGCTGCTTCGGGGCACGACGCCGGAAAAAACCCGCGGCTACATCTCCGATGTTCTGACTGACGAGGCCTTGCGCTTCATCGGCACGCCACGACCGGAGCCGTTTTTCTGTTATCTCGCCTACAACGCCCCGCATTCCCCTTATCAGGTTCCTGACCAGTATTTCGACCGGTTCAAGGCTCTTGGAATGGATGACACCCTGGCGGCATTTTACGGCATGTGTGAGAACTTGGATGACAATGTGGGCCGTCTCCTCGCCAGGCTTGACGAGCTCGGCCTCGCGAAGGACACCCTGGTGCTGTTTCTCACCGACAACGGCGGCACCGCCGGGGTGAAAACCTACAATGCTGGAATGCGGGGCGGCAAGACAAGCGTCCATGAGGGAGGCACTCGCGTGCCCCTCTTCCTGCGCTGGGGCGCGGCGGGCTGGAAGCCGCACCTCGTGCAGTCCATCGTCTCACACATTGATCTGTATCCCACCCTGTTGGATCTCTGCAGGGTGCCGGCACCGCCGGGTCCGCCGGTGGACGGGGTCAGTCTGGCGCCGCTTCTTGCGGGGGATGAAACCGCCTGGCCGGAACGGGTGCTGTTCACCCACAATCCGATCGATGAGACCAACCGCTATCCCGGTGCCGTGCGCACGCAGCGTTACCGGCTGGTCCGCGAAATCAAAGGACCTTCCGGAGGTTCCAGCGCACGCAATGGAGACATTTCCGCAACCGCCTGGCAGCTCTACGACATGGGGGCTGATCCCGGGGAGAAAACCGATCTGGCCATAGCCCAGCCCTCCTTGGTGGCGGAATTGAGCGCGCGCTATGAAGCTTGGTATGCGGACATTTCCCGCGAGGGGCTGACAAGGTTCCCCCTTTCGGTGGGCCTTGCTGAGGAGAATCCCGTGGAGTTGCACGCTCCCCAGGCAATTTACACCGGTCCGATGCACTTCGCCTCCGGTCCCGGCTTTGCCAATGACTGGCTCACCGACTGGTCCGGCAAGGAAGGCCGGATCTGGTTTGAACTTGATGCCG
>JADZAX010000415.1 GCA_020852405.1 Verrucomicrobiales bacterium | reverse complement strand
GCGGCCAGTCAGGTCAAACGCCGATCGAATTCTGGTAAGCGTTGAGGGGGACGGTCGCGGCATCCGCCACGTTCACCCAGACATGGACGTGGGGCCTCCCCCGGAAGTACCAGACGAAGGAAGGTCCTTCGAGGCGCCAGTTGTCATAGATGCCGTCGTTCCCCAGATCGCCTTCCGCATAAAATGCGAGGTGGCATTCATCCAGCCCTCCCTGAGCGGCAAGGCACTTCACGACTTCATCACGGTCGGACTGGCGGAATGGTTCCAGCAAAAGTCTGAAGATCCGCTGAACCTCACCTTTCTGATCAGCCGACAAGGCGGCCACGGGACAGCCTTGGAAGGCTCCGCCTTTTCCTTTGAATCCGACGAGTTCCTCCGAAGGCATGCCTTTGGTAACCAACGCCGCTTTCCTGTGCGCGGGATCAAGCGCATCGTAGAGTCTGTTGGCCTCGATTGCCTGATGCCAGAAGACATTGTTCGGATGGCCGGGCTTTTCGTAAAGTCGCTCCCCTTCATGGGCATAGAGAATGGGTCCTCCAAAAGCCACGTGCTCCGCGCTGTCGCCATCGCAACGGAGCGTCATGTGACGACTCGCGAGGACAAACTCGAATTTACCCGTATCCGGCTCCCCAAAAAGGGCGATGGATTGCCGCTTGCCGAAGCCGCCGACATCGTCCTTGAGCTGCCGGTCGAAGCGCGCGTGCCAGTCCGGGTTGGTCATCCCCTCGAAGATGGCCCGGATCAGGGCCTGTTGATCCTTGTCGAAAAAATCGCCCGCGATGGTCGGCTTGGTGATGGTCCAGTTATTTTCGAGACGCGTGCGGAGCAGACCACGCTCCGGATCAATGTGATCCCAGGGAAAGCAAATGGCCTTGCGCTGCGCTTCATTGAGCCCCTGGTAAAGGAGTTTGACGAGAGATTCCGGCGAAGGACCGGAACCGGATGCCAAGGAAACTCCCGGAGCACAGAGAGCGGAAACTCCCGCAACTCCCGCCCGGAGGAGGAAGTCACGCCGTTTAAGGCTGGCACGTTGGTTCATGCCGGGCATCCTAGCGGAATCCTCAGAACGGGGGAATCACCAAATCAAGCCCCCCGCCTGAAAGCTGCTCCGGCCGGCTCAGGCCGTACGGCGCTTCCACGCCTCCACAATCTGGCCGATGGTCTCCTCCAGGCTGACGCTGATATCCCATGAGGGGTAATGGTCGCGCATTTTGCGCAGATCGGAGTAATAAACGATGTGGTCGCCGATGCGGTTTTCATCGACATACTGGTATTTCATGGGCTGGCCACTGAAGCTCTCCGCGATCGTGAACGCCTCCAAAATGGAGCAGGAATTGGCCTTGCCGCCGCCGATGTTGTAGACCTCACCGCACCTCGGGGCCTCAATGAAGGCCGCTATGAACCGAGCCACGTCCAGGCTGTGAATGTTGTCGCGGACCTGCTTGCCTTTGTAACCGAAGACCCGGTATTCACGGCCTTCGAGATTGCATTTGACGAGGAAACTGAGAAAGCCGTGCAGTTCGACCCCCGTGTGGTTCGGACCGGTCAGGCAGCCTCCGCGGAGGCAGCAGGTTGGCAGGCCGAAATAACGGCCGTATTCCTGCACCATGACATCGGCCGCCACCTTGGAAGCGCCGAAAAGGGAATGCTTCGACTGGTCGATGGAAAAGTCCTCGGCAATGCCGTGTTCATAGGCCGAATCGGCGTAGTCCCACCTCGTATCGAGCTCCTTCAGGGCGATGGTGTTGGGCCGATCGCCGTAGACCTTGTTGGTGGACATGTGGACAAAAGGCGACTCCGGGCAGGCGCGCCGCGTGGCCTCCAGCATGTTGAGAGTCCCGACGGCATTGGTGTCGAAATCATCAAAAGGGATCGCGGCGGCACGGTCATGACTGGGCTGGGCCGCGGTGTGGACAATGGCGTCGGGTCGAACCGCTTCGAGTAGTGAGAGCACTCCCGCACGGTCGCGGATGTCGACTTCATGGTGGGTGAAATCCTGGAGACTTCCTTCCAGGCGCCGCTGATTCCAGCGGGTGTCGCCGGCTTCGCCAAAAAACACCGCGCGTTGGTTGTTGTCGACACCATGGATGGCCCACCCCCTGGTGGCAAAATACTCACACACTTCGGAGCCGATGAGTCCGGAAGATCCGGTGACAAGCAATTTGCGGGGCGGTTTTTGCATAAAAATAAATGGTTTTCGGGGGGATGTGTTGAAGGACGCCTACTGTAAGATGAAACCAAACCTTTGCCACCGTCTTCGACCAAAGACGCATGGCCAACACTCAGACCAGGACACTTCCCACCGGGGCGATTCCGACCCCGCCGGGTTCATGAATTTCCCGCACCGAGCGTCTCACTAGAACCGGGTAAATGGCGCTGCCCACAAGGGCCAATGAAACCACCATCGTCCAGAGGATGCGGGTCACATCGGCGCCCTGGGAACAGGCCCACGCCACGGTCACGAGCACGACCAGGGCCTCCACCGCCGTCACCGCGGCCGAGGCGGCGACTTTGCCGAGGCCGTAGAGCAACATGTGATTCACATGCCTCCAGATATGGACAAGAAAGTAGACGGAAAAAGCCAACAGACCGAAGCGGTCGAGCTGGAATTCCTTGCCCGCCCACAGAGGCAACGCCCAAGGTCCCAGGGCGACCAAACCGATGCCCACGGCAACAGCAAACGCGGGACCGATCAATTGCAGACGGTGAGCCATCTTCTGTATCCAGGCAATATCCCCGCGCTCTTTGGCATCCACCAGGGCCGGCCAGGCGGGAATGGTGAGCATCTGGATGACGCCGGTGAGCGACATGTGGAGGGTGACGAGCACGGCGAAGACCCCGGCGGCCGCCGGTCCCGTGAGCCGGCCGATGAGATAGGAAGCGGCATTGTATTCCGCCAGAGCATTGAAAGCCCCCACCGTGAAGAGGGCTCCGTCGTGGACCAGGGGCTTCACCAGTTCGCGTCTGAAGCCCGAAAATCCTGGTATCAGGTAGGGCCGACGGCGCATCAGGTGAATGGCATTGCAGAGCTTGCCAAGAGCGGCGGATCCATTGATGGCGAGCACGAGGAATTCAATGGTGGGGAAGAACCAGATGCCGGAGGCCAGAACGATGGCTCCGAGGAAATTGCCGCCCGCGCCCCAGGCATTGTTGTAGCGCGTTTCGAGATAGCCGTCCCTCGCCTTGTCACTAACCATGGAGATCAGTTGGATGGCGATGACGATGATGGCGATGGTGCAGGCCCGGTGAATGGGACCGGTATAGGGCAGAAACTTTTCCCCAAAGAGCGTCCCTACCGGCAGGAAATACAGGAGGCAGGCGAGGACGGTGGCAATCAGCAGGGTGAGTCCGGAGCTGATGAGAAACGCCGTGACGAACACCGCGCGCTCCCGGTCACGATCCCCCGCCGCCGCGGCCCGGGAAATGGCCTGGGTCAATGCCGGACCGATCCCGACATGGAAGGTATCAATCAGTGCCACCGCCATCGTGATGGTGGCATAGACGCCGAACTCTTCCATCCCCAGAACCCGGATGGCGATGGGAATGGAAACCAGCCGCAGAATCACCGTCCCCAGTTTGGAGAACAATGACGTCACCACGGCAAGGCGGATCGAGTGGTTCCGTCGATGGGCGTCCTCTTGGCGGACCTCGCTCATGCGAACCAAATCAGATGGTGGGTTGGTGAAATGGGTGATCTCATGCGGTCATTGATAAAGTCCTTTCCACATCCCGGGGGATCAAGCGGCAATCCGTCACTGCGGCCCCTCACTGTCCCGCGCTGATCGAGACTCCCGCGCCGTTGATGGCAGCGGCTCCCACGGCAGACAGGCCTTCCTGGACGGCCACAGCCTGGGCGGCGGTGACGAGGACCGTCTCGACGTATTCGTTGAGCTTGCTCCAGACGCCTTTCGGCACCCAGATGATGTCTCCGCCCTGGAGACGGACGTCGGATTTCCTGCCGGAGACAACGTCACGGTAGTTCACCACGGCGACTTTGGGGGTGTGCAGCGATCCCCGGATGATGAGGGCCTTGGTCACGACAGCATCGCTTTTCGGACCTCCCACGGAGGCCAGAGCAGAGACCATCGAAAGATCGCTGTCGAAGTAGACGGGACCTGGATTCGTCACATGACCAAGGACATAGACAGCGCGGTGCTGGATCGAGGGAAGATAAACATAGTCCCCTCCCCGCACATAGACATTTTGCGACATGTCCCCCTCATTGATGAGGGATTTGAAGTTCACGGGAATCAATTTGCCCTTGCGGACCAGGATGGCCCGGTCCAGATCCACGGGCTCCTGGGTGTCTCCTTGGGCGTTGAGTTGTCCCGACTGAAGCCCTCCGGCCAGCGACAGTGCCTGGACGAGACTGGTGGGCCGGGCCACCGGGTAGGCCCCGGGCTTCCTCACCTGACCGAGAACCCAGAAACGCTGGCTGTCGGCGCTGGCGATATTCACGGTCACAATAGGCGCCGCGTAATTTGATTTCAGCTTTTCGGTGAGCAGATTGGAGATTTCCTTCAATGTTTTGCCCGTGACATTCAGCCCGCCGGCCACATCATAATAGATCATCCCATCCGGCATGATGGTGATCTGGCTTCGGGAACTGGCCACTTCCGCGACTTCGATGTCCAGAACATCGCCGGGACCGACTCGGTAGGGACCTCCGGCAGGTTTGAGATCGTCCGGAGTGAGCCGTGCCATGATGTCCACGCCGGTGAAATCAGGCTCCTCGCAGTGGGTCCCGCCCGACCCGACAGAGCCCGGCCCGGTGAGATCGATCGACCCGGGGTCACGGGCATCGAACTTCGACGGCAGGGAGCAGCCCGAGAGGAGACCGGAGAGAAGCAGAACGATACAAGTTGCCTTCATAAATGGGAGTCAGACCAATGGGGCCGGTTATCGCAGAGCTGGAATGGAGATGTATTGTTGGTTCACCCCTTCGGCCGTGACGGTCTGCATGAATGTTTTCAAAGCGGAGTCGAGCGCATGCTCGGCGACCACGAAAGGCCGTTTGCTAACGTAAATGATGTCGCGGTTCTGGACCACCACGTCAGGGGACCGGCCATGTAGAATGTCGTTCACATCGATCACCTGTGTCTCAGGATGATGGATGCTGCCACGGACCAGGAGGACCCGTCCTCGCCAGGCATCGTCATTGTAACTTCCGGCTTCGGCGATGGCGCTCAGCACGGTGACCCGCGTCGGCATTTTGCGCCTCCCCGGGCGATTGACCGCTCCCAGCACGTAGTATTCGTTCTTCAGGGCGGAGGCGATGAAAATGTAGTCATCGGGCTGCAGGAGGGCATTCTGATCGAAATCTCCCTCGCGGTAGAGTTTCGCGAGATCCACATCCAGTTTCTGCCCGCTTCGCGAAACGAACGACCGTTCCATATCGGCAATCTCCACATTGGTGCTCCCCACCGATCCGACCTCCACGCCTTGCGCCGTGGCAAGGGCTTCGAGCACTGTCGTGGGGCGAGTCAGCGCAAAAGACCCCGGTTCACGAACCCGTCCGATGATCGTATACCGTTTGCTTCCCATGGACGCCGGGGAGACGACCACGCGCGGATCCTCATGATACTCCGAGAGTGAGTTTTCGATGTCCTTGCGGAGTTCGTCCACAGTGCGGCCGGCCGCCTGGATACCGATGGCCTGGAGGTAGCTCACAGTGCCGTCCGGGGCCACGACGATGCCCGGTCTGGCAAGATCCGGCCGTTTGAACAAAGCGAGATTCAACACATCTCCGGCACCAAGCGTGTAGGCCTTCTGCCATTCCGGCGTTTTGGCGGGTTGCACCCGCTCTTCAAAAATGGGCTTGCGTTCAAAGGCGCGGCGCAAGATCTCACGCCTCATCTCATCACTCACCGGGCGGGAAACGGAACTTGGCGGTGAAGGGATCATCGATTCCACTGGCCGGGCGCGCAGAGAGGCTTCCGGAGGGGCCACTTTAGTAGCCAAAGGAGTGGCCCTCGCCATCGGGGCAGCATTGGCCGTCACCGGGACGGAACTGGCAGGTTTGGCGGTCACTGGGGCAGCGCTGGCTGTCACCACCGGAGGGGAACTAGCGGGTTTGGCGGTCACTGGGGCAGTGCTGGTTATCACCACCGGGGCAGCGCTGGCGGGTTTCCTGGTCAGGTTGACCACGATTTCCTCACTGTGCAGGGCACTGCCTCCGAGGAGAGGAGCCATTTGCTCCTGCGCTCCAGCTGGAATGGGGGGCGGAGGAATCTGGGTGACGGCAGTTGCCGGTGGGTTCGGTGCCTTCGACGTAGAAGGAGGCGAACCCTGTTTGCTTCCGGACGGAGCCATCGCCACGAGATTGGAGTTCGTATGGTCCCCATCGGTTGGTGGCATTGACGGAGCTTCCTTTGCGGGAGGTGCTTTTTGAAAGGATGCCTCCCGCGAAGGCACCGGCACAGGCATGGATTGAGAATGTCCCCAGCCCATCAAGAGAAAAAGCGACAACATTACCAATAGCGGTCCGCGTCCTAACAAACCACAATGGAAAAATTTACCACTATTGCAATACATTCTGTAATTATGTCGCATTTTGCAGAATTTTCAATAATTTCATGCCTTAAATTCAATAATTTTACTAAAAAAGAGCTGCTGCTCACCAGAAAATGCGTCAATGAGTCAATATATCTATGAAATATATACTCGAAATAATTTCCTGCATCCTGAATTTTATGGTTTTTATGAATAAAGCCTCCATCCCCTGAAAGGTTCCTGAATGGCGCTGCTTGTCAGGGCGCCAGTTCCAGCCTAGTAGTTCCCAACTGCAAAGCGTCCAGCCCGCTGCCAGCGTCGTTACTCCGATACCTTCTTTATTCCGTTCCCATGAGCCTGACATCGACTCCCTCTCCCATCCTCCCCGTTGAGCACACCGATCCGGTCAACGCCCGCATTCTTGCGGTGTCTGAAGACTTGGTGGAGGGGTTCCAACGTCATCCGTTTCATATCATCGCGGAGAAGTCGGGCGTTCCTCTTGCGGACGTTCTGGCTCGAATCCGTGCCATGTTGGAGGCTGGGGTCATCCGCCGGGTCCGGCAAACCCTCCTCGCCACCCGGCTCGCCCACGGCGCTCTGTGTGCCTGGAAAGTGGACAACCACCGCCTCGATCAGGTCTTCGACTTTATGTTCCAGGAGGATCCCTTCAGTGGACATGTCGTGACACGCTCGACAGACCGTGCCATTTCCGGCTCGGACTATCGTCTCTGGACCACCCTCAAAGTGCCGCTCGGAGATTCGCTCGACGAACATGCCACCGCGTTGAAGCGCCTCGTCGGAGCGGACGACTACATTCTGATGCCGGCCAAAGGCATCTTCGCCCTCGGAGTGGGTCATGTGCGCCGGAAGAGCATGGAACCCGGCGACAAAGTGGACGAACCCGCGAAGATGATCCCGATCGATGAAATTTCCCTGACCTCGAAAGAATGGGACGTGCTCCTTGCATTGAAAGACGAACTAGCCCCCGAGGAAATCGTCGCCGATCCTTGGATCTCCCGGGCGGCCCGGGCTGGCGTGGATATCGACACCTTCTACAGCATGGTCGAAGCCCTCGATCAGAGGAAGGCAATCGGACGTTTTTCCACCTTTCTGGAACACGTGAAACCCTCTTCCACTGGAGAGCGGGTCACCCGGTTCAATGCGCTCTTCCATTGGAGAGTTCCCGAAGGCATGCAGGAAAGGGCTGGCGGGCAGGTCGGAAGGCACCCCATCATGACGCACTGTTATTGGCGCGAAGGTGGGGACCAATTTGCCAACGTGAACATCATGGGAGTCATCCATGGCACGGACCGGGAGCGGGTTTTGGAGCACAAAGCCGCGATCGACAAGCATCTCGCGGAGGAAGGGATTCCTGTGCTCTACACCAATGTCTTCTGGGGGGGGCGCAGCGAGATCAAGCCCTCGGAAATTTCCCCCAAAGTCTACCATGCGTGGCACGAGCAATGGGCCGACAAAGGGCAGGTCGTCTGACAGTCGATGAATCTCAATGCCGTCATCGAGTATGGCGCGGTCATTTCGGCGGCCATCTACGGCGTGCTTCTGGCCCACCGGAAAGGCCTCGACTTTGTCGGGGTTTTTGCGGTGGCCTTCGTGGTTTCCTTTGGGGGAGGCACCCTGCGGGATCTCTTCCTCGACAGGACGCCGCTGTTCTGGGTGGCTAACCAGCATTTCGCGATCATGGTCTTCACCCTGGCGCTGGCAGGCACGCTTTTCCCCCGACTGGCGGAGAGGCTTGAGTCTTGGCTGGCTGTTCCGGATGCGCTGGGCTTGGGGCTCTTCACGGTCATGGGAACGCGGTATGCGATGGAGACAGACACACCTCTCTTCATCGCCGCCATTCTTGGGGTGGTCACCGGAGCTTTTGGCGGGGTGCTCGGCGATGTGATCTGCAATGAGATTCCCCGGCTGTTCCGTCCGGCGCCGCTTTATGCCACCTGCTCGTTCAGCGGAGCCTGGGTTTACATTCTGACCCACCGCTTTCTGGCTCTTCCGGAAGATCTTTGTTCCTTGAGCGCGGTGATTACCACGGTGGCATTCCGTCTCGTGGCAGTGAAGTGGGCGATTCAGCTGCCGGCGACAGGAGTGCCTCCAGAAAAAGGATGACGATGGACTCCCTTGCGGTCCCGGGGGTCATTTTCGGGAACCCCAACGCCGCGTGAGCTCATCCCACGTGGGCCCCTCCCCAGTTGGAAGCTCCTGCAGGGAAGCTTGCTGGGAAACCATTTTTTCAAAGACATCCGCGATCAGTTCGCCCATCTGCCAGAGCGCATGACGGAATTGAGCGGCCTCCGCAGCGGCCACCATTTCGGGATAGGTCAATCCACCGGAGGCCGCACTGAGAGCAGCATCGCAGACCTGCCGGCCATCCGGTCCTTTGGTCAGGCTGAGCTCGCGGATCAGGCGCGCATTTCGGACTTTCTGATATCTGTGGTTCTCTGTCATGACCGCAGTGAGAAGCGTTTCCAGTCCGGGGTCCCAATCACTCTCAAAATGGGCACCCAACCTGCCTTGCAG
>JADZAX010000414.1 GCA_020852405.1 Verrucomicrobiales bacterium | reverse complement strand
TTTTTCCTCGACTCTAACCTTGTCACGATTGGGACCTACACCCGTCTGGGCGAACAGTGGGGTTTCTCCACCTCACACCGGTTTGAGGCTGAGGACAACACCTTGGAGATCCAGCAGTACCAACTGCATCGTGACTTGGCCAGTTGGACGGCAGGTATTGGCGCCATCATTCGCGACAACCGCGGAGGTAAAGAGGAATTCGGAATCCTGATGAGTCTGACCTTGAAAGCATTCCCTCGTCTTTCGGTTCCGCTTGATTTGGAGCCAGGGTCGGGACGTTGAGGGACAGCGCCACTCTTTGACCGCCTAAAAGCCCGCGACCTGTTTGCGGGCTTTTTTGTGTCATTAGCCCATCGCGGCAGCGATTACCTCCGCTTGAGTGGTGTCTTCTGGCCGGGCAAACTCGGAAACCACTTTCCCTTTCCGCATCACCAGAAGCCGATCGCTCATCCCCAAAACCTCCAAGAGATCACTGGAGATCAAGAGGATGGCCTTGCCTTCATTCGCGAGAGACCGGATGTGACGGTGGATTTCAAACCGCGCCCCGGCATCAATCCCCCGAGTCGGCTCATCGAATAGAAGCACCTCCGCATTTCTTTCGAGCCATTTGGCCAGCACCACCTTCTGTTGATTTCCTCCCGAGAGAGTCCCCACGACTTGGTCGGGTCGTGCCAAACGGATTCCGAACCTCTCTCCATGGCGCGCAAACGCGGCAGACTCCTGCCTGGCTGACAGCACACCCCATCGGGAAAATCGGTGGAGATTCGGCAGCGCAAAATTCGTCCGAGCTCCCTGGCTGGTGACAAGCCCCTGCCCTTTGCGATCCTCCGGCAAGAGAACGATCCCGGCACGAATGGCTTGGGCTGGTGATCGGAAACGACACGTCACGCCCTTCAAAATCATCGTGCCCGTCGATGGCCTGTCAGCCCCCGCCAGGAGTCGCGCCAGTTCCGACCTTCCGGCCCCAATAAGTCCCGTCATCCCAAGGATTTCACCGGACCGTATTTCGAAGCTCACCCCCTGAACAGCCGGCGGACGGCCCAAGTTCTCCACCCTCAGCACGACGTTCCCGGTATTGGGCTGTTCCGGTCGATTAGGGAATTCTTGTGAAAGCGATCGTCCCACCATGTGCTCGATGATCTGTGAGCGGTCCAAAGTCCCTAAGGGCCGGTCGATTACGGTTTTTCCATCCCTCAGGATATGGATGCGATCCGCAATACGACCAATTTCCTCCAATCGGTGACTGATGTAAACCACCCCAAGCCCTCCCCGTTTCAACTCGCCCAACAAAGCGAGCAAGCGTTCGGTTTCCTCATGGGTTAGCGATGCCGTGGGCTCATCGAGGATCAGAATTCGCGCCCGCACTCCCAAAGCACGGGCTATTTCCACCTGCTGCTGTTGGGCAATGGTGAGTCGGCCACATTTCACCTCCGGAGAAACCGCCAAACCGATGTGCTCCAGCCACTCTTTCGCGAGCCGGGTTTCCTCTTTTCTCCTCAATACGCCAAACCGGGAGAGATCCCTTCCCAGAAACAGATTGTCCCTCACCGTCAATTCTGGCACCAACGTCAGTTCCTGATGGATGACCGAAATGCCAGCTTTGCTGGCGGCCCCAGGAGAGGATAGCCGCAGGTTCTGCCCTCTCATCCGCAGATTTCCGCCATCCGGCGTTTGGGCACCGGCGAGGATCTTGATGAGGGTGGATTTCCCGGCTCCATTTTCCCCCAATAGAGCGACGCACTCCCCTTCATGAAGATTCAGGGTGACTTCATCCAGCGCTCTGACACCCGGAAAGGACTTTGAGACATTCTCTATTTCCAGGAGAGGCGCCACCACCAAAGATCAACAGGTTGAAACGTCTCAGGGGCGGCTTCCAAACTCTTTGTCAGCGTCCGACTTCCGGTACAGTGCCGAGTCGATCGGCTGGTCGGAAGGCACCTCCTTGCCGGCCAAGTGATCCATGATGGCCTGAATGGTACGGCGACCGATCTGTTCAGGGAATTGAATGGGATCGGCATAGATCTTTCCTTCGTGGATAGCCACTCTTCCTTCATCCTGTCCATCGAAGCCAATGACTGGAATCAGATCCTGCTTGCCTGCTTTTTCCAAAGCCGCCACCGCCCCCAATGCAGAGGGATCGTTGATGGCAAAAATTCCCGCCAATCCGGGCTGCGATTGGATCAGATCCTCCGTCACTTTGAAGCCTTTTTCTTTTTGCCCGTCCCCCGGCAGTTCGGCGACAATGTCGATTTTACCATCCACGCGGCTGGCATTGTACCTCGCCAGGACATCCTTGAAGCCCCGCACCCGCTCCTGACAACTCTCCACCGCCCGGAAGTCCAGGACCGCAACCTTTCCACCGGTTTCTCCGATGGCCTCGATCATGGCCTGCGCCGCCAGTTGGCCTCCTTGGAAATTGTTCGTGCCAATGTGAGAAACGACTTTTGCCGCAGGGTCCTTGCATTTGATGTCGAATGTGAAAACCGGAATCCCGGCCTCATTGGCTTTCTTGATCGGTTCGGCAATGGCATCCGATTGACAAGGATTGATCGCGATCGCGGCGACCTTTTTGACAATGAAATCCTCTATCTGCGAAGCCTGTTTGCGGACATCATGGTCCCCGCTGACATAGACCACTTCGAAGCCCTCTTTGGCAGCCTCATCGACCATGGCATCCTGGATGGTCTTGAAAAACGGGTTGGACAGAGTCAGACAGGTCGCAGCGATGATTCCCTTCCTTTTGGGTGCGTCTGTGACAGGCGCTTTGTTTCCAGCATTTTTGTCGCAGGCCCCCACGAAACAAGCAACCACAATGGCCAGAAGGCCTATCCACACCATTCGACTACCACGAAACTTCAGCATAACCCCAGTGTGCCGAAACCGCTCGAAGAAGTCAAAACCGAACTTGGGGCAGGAAGGAAGACACCCCTGCCTGAATGGGGCTATTTTTTGATACCCCTGCCGCTACCACCGCCGCTGCTTTTACTGCTACCACCGCCACTGCTTTTACTTCTGCCACCATCACTTCCGCTGCTTCGATGATCTCCGGAACCTCCTCGGTGCTCACTAATGGAACGGGAACTCCAACCACTGTCACGGGACTTGGTTTCGGAAGAGGAGCTTTTCCGGTAGCGGTCACCATCCCGGCTTTCCAACTTCAACTTGTTCACATCGTATCCTTTGGAATTGTACCATCCCACAGAGTGGTATCCATCAGGCCGGGTTTTGCTTCCCGTGCTGCCGGCCACAATTTTGTAGCCCTCTTTGGATTTGCTGGATGATCCCGAAGAGGAAGAATTTCGATCCGATTCGTGCCGGTCGTCATCGTGATCGTGGTAATCGCGTCGGTAACCGTAACCGTAGGGATAGCCGTAACCGTATCTTCCGTAGTCATGATAATCCCTGTAGCCGAAGGAATCGTAGCGGTAAGCTGGATCATAGCGGTTGTAGGAAGAACTTCCGTAGCGGTACACCGTCTCAGCATAGCGTGGGGGACCATAGGCCATACCGGGACCGTAGGAACTGACGCAGGAGGTCAGACCAACTGCGATACCCGGCAGAAAAAGAAGCCGGGCCCAATAGGTGAAGCGGGGGGAGTTCATGGGGAGCGGGAACAGAAATGTCCCTTGTAATGACGACATTCACCCATTTTGGTCGCCGAACAACAAAGAACTCCACAGATCTCCTGAGACCGGCCTTGCCATCGCTTGCCACTCAGTTCTATATAACGACCTATGCAAAAAAACATCTGTCGCTGGGGCATCATGGGAACAGCCGGGATCGCTCGCAAAAATTGGCAGGCTATCCGCAATAGCGGCAATGGCAGGCTCATGGCGGTCGCCAGCCGGGACCAGTCGCGGGCCCAGGCCTACATTGATGCCTGCCAGGCTCAGATTGCCCATCCCGTCAAACCTCGGGCCGAGGGCACCTATGAAGCATTGATCGAGAACCCTGACATCGACGCCCTTTACATCCCCCTTCCCACCGGTCTGAGAAAAGAATGGGTGATCCGGGCAGCCAAAGCCGGGAAGCACGTACTTTGTGAGAAACCCTGCGGATCGACGGTTGCAGATTTGGAGGAAATGGTGGCGGCCTGCCGCGAATCCGGAGTCCAATTCATGGATGGCGTCATGTTCATGCATGGCGCCCGGTTGGCGCGACTGCGCGAAACGTTGGATGACGGGACCAGCCTTGGCCAGCTCAAACGCATCGCCTCACAGTTCAGCTTCCTCGCGCCACCGGAATTCTTTGGCGGAAACATCCGCACCGATCACCAGTTGGAACCACTGGGCTGTCTGGGCGACCTCGGCTGGTATAACATCCGGTTCAGCCTCTGGGCCCTGGGCTATGAAGTGCCTCGCCTTGTGACCGGTCGGTTGCTTGAACAAACCGCCGACGGTGTGCCGACCGAGTTTTCCGGGGAACTGCTCTTTTCGGGCGGAATCTCAGCCTCATTCTATTGCTCTTTCGTGACCGAACATCAGCAGTGGGTGAACCTCAGTGGCACCAAAGGCAACGTGCAACTCGATGACTTTGTGGTTCCTTGGTATGGGTGTGAAACAACCTACCGGATCTCGAATGCCCATTTTGATTTGAATGAGTGTGAATTCCACATGGAACGTCACGTTCACACCGTTGCCACCCGGGAGTATGCCAACAGCCATGCGAGCTCCCAGGAAACGGCCCTGTTCAGACGCTTTGGAGACTTGGTAATCTCCGGCAAACCGGACTCTCATTGGCCGGATATTGCGCTGCAGACCCAAAGAGTCATGGAGGCATGCCTGCATTCAGCCCGCCGGGGAGGGCAAGAAACTGCCCTTTAAGACTCCCAAAAGGGCCTTTTTTACCCCAAATTTCGCCGAATTCCGTTTTGATCCGGGTCGAATTGGCGCTATAAATGGCCCTCTCCCTAATCCCAGCCGATCATTCGGATCAACCCACTCATGAAATCTTCCTCCCTGCTTTCCATCCTCTGCGCTCTTTCCGCAGGGGCGTTCATCCAACCGCCATCGACCGCTTCCGCCCAGGCCGTCGACGCCGGCGAAGCCGCACGTTCCATGCTCGAAAAGTACAAGGGCACCATGGTCGTGGTCTCTGTGAAAGGACTTCTCAAGGCCAGCGGCGGAGGAAAATCGCTTCCGGATCAACCCCAGCTGCGTCGCACTCTCGGCACCGTGGTGGCGGAGAACGGCATGGTGGTGGTTTCCAATGCGGCCATCGATGCCAGTGTCGGATTGACCGGCAAGAAGGCCAAAAACGGCGAGGAAGTAGTCACCATCGAAGGGGTCAAAACTGAATTTGAAGCCGCTGAAGTCGCCTATGGCGACGGCACCGCCATCAAAGCCCGGGTTATCCGACAGGATGCCGATGCTGATGTGGCATTTCTCCTCCCCGATCCCGCCGATGCCAAGGCCAAAGGCAAGGAGTCATTCACCATGATTGACCTCAAGGATTTCGCCTCCTCGGCCAAGGTGGGAGACGAGGTGGTGGGGCTTTCCCGAGCGTCCGAAGTTTACGGCTACATCGCCACCGTCATCGTCGGCCGCATCACCGGGGTTTTCAATCCTCCCGGAACCGGTGACCGGACCTACTACATCACCACCGCAGGCACCGCCCAGGGCATTCCCATTTTTACCCTTGATGGCAAACTCGTCGGAGTGACCCTGGAGCGCATTGTGCAGGGTGAGCGCACCGGCATTCTCGGTACCCTCCCAGCCAGTTCTCTCTCCATCATGGCCAATCTGGCGTTGGAATCCGCCAAACAAAATCCAACAGCCCCCTCTCCTGCAGCTCCGGCAACCGGCGCTCCAGCAACGGGTAAAGCCAATCCCTGAACCGGTAGCCCCTCCCAAGCTGCTTTGATCTCCAAAAACCCGGAGGAGTCCTCTCCCCCGGGTTTTTTGTTCTCCTTTGCCGCATCCTTTCTACTCCGCTGATTTTTCCCCCTTCACCCCCACCGAGAAACCTTTCGCACTCCCTGGGAAGGAAAATTCTCCCCTCCCTCCATGTTTGAACTTTTCCGCAAAAAAAACGGCAACTACAAAGACGATCTGCTTTCCGGGCTCACCGTCGCGCTGGCCCTCGTTCCGGAAGCCATCGCCTTTGCTTTCGCGGCTGGCGTGGACCCGCTCATCGGTCTCTGGGCGGCTGTTTTCATGGGCTTCATCACCGCCGCCACCGGGGGACGCCCCGGCATGATCTCCGGAGCCACCGGTGCCATCGCCGTGGTGGCGGGCAAGGCGGTGCAACATGGTGACCACCTCAGGGAAGGCCTCGGGCTGCAGTATCTCTTCGCGGTCATCATGGTGGCCGGTCTCATCCAGATACTCTTCGGTTTTCTCCGACTGGGCCGCTTCATCCGCCTCGTCCCCCATCCGGTCATGATCGGATTTGTCAATGGTCTCGCCATTGTCATTCTCATGGCCCAGTTCCCTTCATTCCGCGACGTTTCCTCCGGGGAATGGCTCACTGGGCCGCCAATGGCCATCATGGTCGGTCTCGCCGCCCTCACGATGCTGATCATCCACTTTTTGCCAAAGGTCACCACGGCGGTGCCC
>JADZAX010000413.1 GCA_020852405.1 Verrucomicrobiales bacterium | reverse complement strand
CGCCGACAAAGTCGAGCGTGAACCCACGGCGGCGGAAAAGGATGCTTCCTGGTTTTACCGGCAGGCGGAAGGCGGGGGCAGTCTGCTGGATTACCTGGGATACGGGACCACTCTGGGGACGTGGTTTCACCAGGGACGCAAACCGATCGAAGTGATGGCCATGTGGGACGAACCAACCGGTCTCGAGGTCGACGAACACAGTCTCACCGTGGCTCGGTATGAGGTCGGTCTCTCCAAATTCGAAACGCGGTGGGGGACCTTCACGGACCCATGGACCCTTCAACCACAGCCCAAATGCGGGTTCGTTCTGGTGGGCTCTGAGGGCTCCATCAGCAGTTACGACTATGACGACACCGTGCGTCTCGCCGACCGGGCGCATCCCGGTGGCCGCGATGTCGCCGCTCCACTGCCTCCGACCCATCTGGCTGATCCGGTGCACTATTTTGTGCACTGCCTGGAAAGGGGGCTCCCAGTGGATGGCCCTCTGGGTATCGAGACCGCCCGCATCGGACAGCAGATCGTGGACACCGCCTTCGCCAGTGCCAAAAGGAAGCAGACCCTTCCCCTGATGGGTTGACGCCCTCCCGCAGCAAGACGCTCAGGCCAAGTCTTTCTGCAGCGCCTCCACTTCTCGACGCATCAGACTGCCGACACGGTGCTTCGCCAGGTAAACCTGGGCCATGCTGACCCCGAGTTCCCGGCGCACCCGGCCGGGCTCCCATCCTTTGACAACATAGGCATCGAAAATCTGGTACTGCTGAGGGGAGACTTTAGCCTTGACCCTGTCCAGAGCAACTGTTGCAAGATTGGAGGCCCATTCAGCATCCCAAAGGCGTTCCAAAACATTGGGGCCGTCATCGGCAAACCGGTCCATCGTGGCGGTGTCCCTAGGCTCTTCCACCGCCCGCCGGGCTGCGGGCTTTGCGGGATTTCTGGCTTGGCGGCGGTACTGGTCGGCAATCCGCCAACGGGTCATGTTCATCAGCCAGGTTTTGAAAGAGCCTTTTGCCGGATCGTAGCGCTGCCCGTCTTTCCACTGCTTGGCGATCGCCAGAACCGTTTCCTGAACCACGTCCATCGCTTCTTCCGAGGAAAGGCCCGACTTCAGGGAAACACTGAAAATGAGACGCCAGTAGGTTTGATAAAACTCATCCCAGGTTCTCTGATCCTCCCAGTCCGCGAGCCGCTCGATCAAGCTCAGGCGGGTCCTGGCAAAAGTCGCCTTCATTTCAGGGGTGTCTTCTCGGGGCAAGGACATGCGCCAAGAAACACCCTGCCGGGAAAATTCTGAACAAAATTTTTGCGGGATGGTCAAATATTTTGAAAGTCCCAGTGAATAGACGCCGTATTCAACCGTCCAATCACTGACCCGATGTCCAGCTTGCGCCCAAGCAAAAGCGCAGAATGGCAGCGTGGAGATTTGGTTTGACCCAAAGCTCACTTTTTTCTTCCCTCGTCCAACGTTCTCCCTTCACCATGAAAACTTCAATGCCATCGCTTCCCGGCCGCCTTCTGCAGGCGGTTTTTTTGTGTGTCCTTGGCCTGTCGGCCAGCCACACCCTGCCCGCCCAAACCGCGGTTGTGGTCCCTGCGAATGAAAAAGCCGCACAACGCCCCCTTACCTACGACATCCATCCTGGGTGGTTCAATCTTCATGGCACTCCCCTGACGCAAGAGCCTGAGCTTCTGCTGCGCTTCACCGAGCCGGTGGATGCCGCCCAATCCCAGCCCAAAATGGCTTTCCAGGACGGGGAAGGACGCCGTATTCCAGTCGTGGCCCGCACTCCCAACCTGGGGAAAACCGAGCCCCTTCAACCTGCCGGGGATGCTGGCAAAAAACTGTCCGTGGAGAGGTTTTTGATAGTCAGGCCCTCTGTGCCGCTGCCACTCGGCACCAGCTGGAAACTCACGCTCGCCCAAGGGTTGGCGAGCCGGGATGGCACCGCCAGTCTGGCCCAAAACTTTGAATCTGATCTGGGAGACATCGACGCTTTCGAAGTCAATTCCATCGAGGCCGTCAATCCTTACAACGATGCCAAGCGGATCCACGTTTGGCTGAACAAACCACTCGCCCCGTCCATGAAGCCGGAAGTTCTGGCATCCTTCGTTTCCATAGATCCGGAGCCCACGAATTACAAACGCCTTGTCGAAGGGCAGTCCATCACCTTGGAGGGGGACTTCGATTACGCCAAGACCTACCAGGTGACGGTGCTTCCAGGGATCGCCGCCATCGACGCCACGTCCCTCACGGAGGAAAAAAAGGAATCGGTTGTCTTCGAACCGGCAGGGGCCTTCATCACCCTTCCCGCATTCTCGACCGGCCAGAATGCGGGAGGACACGGCGTCTTCAAGGTGCAAACAGGCAACCTCAAAAAGCTCCATCTGCGGGTCAAACATCTCGAAGGTCGCGACCTGATTTATGCTCTTCGAGGGTTCGATGCCTATGATGGCTCGGGGGCGGAGAAGCGGAAAGTGCCTTTTGAAATGGTGCCTGGCAAAACCATTTACGACGAAGAGATCGAGATCAATGAACCGCTCGACACCACCAAATCCGTGGAACTCGTCTGGAAAGATCTCCTCGGAGGTCGGGATACCGGCGCGGTCTATCTCTGCGCCGAGGGCGACTCGAAGATTTCGAAACAAACGGGGGCCGGCGCACAATCTTTGGTGATGATTACCGATCTCGGTCTCGCCTGGAAACAAAGTAAAGACGAGTCTTTGATCCATGTGTTCTCTCTCACCAAAGGCACCCCGGTGGCAAAGGCCCGCGTCGCCTTGCTCGATGATGACGGGCAGGCGGTGTTTGACCTTTTGACCAACGAAGAAGGAGTAGTCCATCTCCCGTCGGAAAAGGTCACCGACAAAACCCGCTGGCTCAGCGCCAGCACCGGCGACGGGGATGCCTACGTGGTGGAGTATGACAACTACATGGAATCCATCGGCCTGTGGAATTTTGGAATCCGTTATGAATACCGGTATGAAGACGCGGATTCTGAAGAGGAAGGGCGTCAACGCGTTCTCCTCTTTACCGACCGTGGTGTCTACAAACCCGGCGAAACCCTTTACCTCAAAGGTATCAGTCGGCTGACCGATGGCGACAAACTAATCCCAGTGAACTCCCAGGGAACCCGGGCCACGCTGAAAGTTTTTGATCCGCGTCGCCGGATTGTCTCCGACCAGACCATCAGCCTGAGCGCGCAGGGAACTTTCGACGAAGCCATCAAGCTCCCGGAAGCCAGTCTGGGCTGGTATGCGGTGGAGTTGGATTTCAACGCCCCGGGCACCACGCAACGCGACTGGCGCAAGGTCTTCCGCCATAGTTTCCAGGTGGCCGAATACCGGGTCAATACCTTCGAGGTCGACCTGGATGCCAACAAGACGTATCCCGTGGACGAGGAGATCGAAATCCCAGTCCATGCCGATTACTACATGGGCAAATCTCTCTCCAAGGCCAAGCTCGATTGGCATGTCGATGCGTTCACGGATTATCCGCAACCCCGGGGCTTTGAAAATTTTCTCTTTGGGGACAATGTGGAAAATCCGAATGATAATTTCAACACCAGCCAGTCGGTTACTCTGGGGGCGGACGGATCCTCCCTGATCCGGTTCGAATTGCCCAAACAGCAGGCATTCCCTTCTCCACGTAGGGTCAGCCTTTCCGCCAGCGTGACGGATATCAATCAGCAAACGGTGGCCCAGAACGCTTCGTTCACGGTGGACAGTTCGGCCTTCTACCTCGGATTGGCGGTTCCCGAGAGTCTCACGCGGGCCGGCGAAACGGTGGGAATCTCGCTCGCCGCTGTCCAGGCCGAAGGCGGCATGTTGGAACGTCCCGTGTCCTGTATTTTGAGAGTGCAACGGGAAGTTTGGAATACGGTCAAAGTGCAGGGCGCAGGCGGCCGGATCACTAACCGCAATGAAAAAACACTGCAGCCTGTCAGTGAAACTCCCGTCACCATCGCCATGACGGCGGAGCCAGCGACCGGGTTGCCGCGTCCGACCCGCCACGAACTTTCCTTTGCCGAAGCGGGTGACTATGTCATCTCCATCGAATCCAAAGATGATGCGGCCCGCCCGGTCCTTTCCCGTTGCCAATTCCGCGTCATTGGCGCAGAAGAGCCTTCCTGGTCCTGGCATGATGGCATCCGCATCGACCTGCTGCCAGACAAAGCCAATTACCGGGCCGGAGAGACCGCCAAACTGCTCCTTCGCAGCCCCATTTTCGGCCATGCCTTGATCACCTTGGAACGCGCCGGGGTCCGGAAGGTCCTCTCTCGCGAAATCACGGCCCACGAGACGGTGATCGAAATCCCGATCACGTCGGATGACGCTCCCAATGTGTATGCCTCCGCCATGGTCTTGCGGGGCTCCCTGAGCAGTCCTCATGTTCACAAATCCACCGATTTTCGCCTCGGATATTGCCAGTTGCTGGTAGAAAATCCTGCGGCTCGCGCCACGGTCTCCCTGGAGATGCCAAAGGGACCGGTTCGCCCTGGTCAAAAGGCGACCGTCGGCGCGGTGATTCTCGATGAATCCAATCAACCCATCCCCGGGGTCGAAGTCGCTCTCTATGGGGTTGATGAAGGGGTCCTTTCTTTGACCGGATATGAGACCCCCGATCCAGTGGCGACGTTCCATGCCCCGTTTCCTCTTTCGGTTTCCACCGGGGAATCCATCAGCAAGCTCCTTCCGGAAAACCCGGCGGAACAGTTTTTCGATAACAAGGGGTATGTCCTCGGCGGGGGCGGTGAGGAAGGCGGGATGAACCCCAACCGGGTGCGCAAAAATTTCCAAGCCCTCGCCTTCTGGCAGGGTTCCCTGATCACCGGACCGGACGGCCGGGTGGCTGCTGAATTCACCGCACCGGACAACCTCACTTCATTCCGGGTCATGGCGGTGGCCATTCTCGGGAACCGCTTCGGCGCGGCTGCGGAGCGCTTCCAAGTCAACAAACCACTCATGCTGGAGCCCTCCTTGCCAGCTTTCGGCAATGTGGGGGACCAGATCGATCTCACCGCGGTCCTGCACAACACGACCAAGGAAGCACTGACCATCGAAGTCAGCACCCAGCTCGATGACAAGGCTGAATTTTTACCCGAAGTGCGCATGGTGGTGCCGACCAAACTCCAGACGCTCCCCTCCATGCCGGACACGCCGGTCATGAAAACCCGCGAAGTCACCCTCCAGGCCGGGGAGACGGCCGCCCTCCGGTTCCCGGCCCAATTCACCCGTCGAGGCGAAGCGACTTGGACCTGGAAGGCGGCCTGCCGGGCCAAACCGGATTATGGGGATGCCGTGGAGTCAAAACTCAGCATCGGGTACCCGGTGCCATTGCTCAGGAGCCGCGAAACCTTGCGGCTTGAAGCAGGCCAGCCTCCCCGCAACCTGCTCGCCGGAGTGAATCCCCAGTTGCTGCAAGGTGAGGGAAAGGTTTCGGTCACGGTTACGAACTCCCGGATTGGCGAGACCGTCGATGCGCTGGAATACCTGCTCCATTACCCCTACGGCTGCGTGGAGCAGACGACTTCATCAACGCTCCCTTGGCTCAGCACGCAGATCCTGCAGGATTCACTTCCGGCGTTGAAACGGTCCCCGGAGGAAATCAGAAGCTCCATCCAGTACGGAACCCGGCGTCTTCTCACCATGCAGACCAACAAGGGCGGATTGGCGTATTGGCCTGGCGGGAACGAACCCATGCTGTGGGGCAGCGCCTACGGCGGAATGGCGCTTGCCCTGGCCGCACGGCAAGGCGTGGAATTGCCCAAAGACCAGTTGGAGGCCCTCTGGAAATATCTTTCAAGCCAACTCCGGGGCACCAATGAGGAGGGGCAGGTCGATGCGCTCGCGGAGCGGTGCTTGGCTCTCTACACGCTGGCCCTCGCTGGAAAACCAGAACCCGGATATTACGAGGTGATGTTCCGGAAAAAGAACAAACTGCCCCGTTCGGCCCGAGCCTTGCTCTCCTTGGCCATGCTGGAAACCGGCGACAATGAAACATCAAAAGCGGCCATCACCGACAAGGTAAAGGAACTCCTGGCCCCGACGGCCAATTCCGCCCAAAGTGCCCGGGCGTGGTATGGGGAAAGTTACCACCTCGCAACGGAACTGCTCGCTTGGACAAAGCTCGACCCCGCCAACCCCACCACCGATGCCACTCTGGACAACCTGCTCAAAACGAAACGCGGTGAACATGGCTGGGGAAGCACCTACTCGAATGCTTGGCCCCTGCTTGCGGTGGCCCGCAATGCCCAAGCCATGCCACTGGCCGGCTCCCAGAAGGCCACCCTGGTTTTTGCGGACCAGAAATGGACCGATGAGTTTGGCCTCAAGCCGACCGGGTTCACCCATGAGTCTCCTTTCACCGGGGACTTCAGGAACACTCCTCTGACCTTTGACAGTCCCACCAAGGGGCGGCTATATGCCAACGTTCTTGTGGAAACCCAGCCAGCGGGCCTTTCCTTGGATGCCCAGAGCCATGCGGGCTTTTCCATTACCCGGACCTACCAGCGTCTCGAGAACGACGGCACCCTGAGCCCGGCGGAAAATCTGACAGTCGGGGACCTTGTCCAGATCACTCTGCAGGTGATCATCCCCAATCAAACGGATTACGTGGCCATTGACGACCCGCTTCCCGCCATCTTTGAAGCGATCAATCCGGATTTTCGCACCCAAGCAGCCCAGTCACCGCAAGGTGTGGCGCAGGAAACCTGGCATCCCCTCTACTGCAATTTCCGGGAACTTCGCAAGGACCGCGCCCTGTTCTTCGCCGACTCCGTCTACCGCCCCGGTCAGTATGCCCTGCGCTACCTCGCCAGGGTCGTGGCTGCCGGCACTGCCACCGCTCCCGCAGCCAAGGTCGAAGCCATGTATGAGCCGCAGCATTTTGGTCTTTCGGGAACCACCCGGATCGTCGCCAAGCCCTTCGACGCCGGTGCTAACCGGGTGGCCCAGGTCCGCTGAACGTTCCCACCCGCGCCCCATGAGTGTGCTCCGCATCCCGCAGAGAATCCGGCACCGTATTTGTTTCCTCGGAGGATTGGGCGGCCTGACTTTCGCCGTCGCATGGTGGATCATTCCCGCCTGTGTCCCCTTGCCGGTGAAACTCGGAGCACCACTTCCCATGGGCTTGCGGTTCACCGACCGCAACGGAGAACCCCTACGGCAACTTTTGGCGGAGGACCTGCGGGTGGATCAGGCGGTCAAAATGGATGAACTGTCTCCGACATTGATTCAAGCCACATTGGCGGCTGAAGATCAACGATTCTGGTCTCATGGAGGGATCGACTTTCTGGCGGTCGCAAGGAGCTCCCGCGATGCCTTGTTTTCAGGGAAAATCCGATCTGGAGCTTCCACCATCAGCCAGCAATTGATCAAGATCTCTTCTCCCCCAAGAAGGCGGGATCTGTCCGCGAAAGTGGCCGAGGCCTTGGGTGCCCGGCACCTTGAGATGCTGTGGGACAAATCCCAAATATTGGAGGCCTATCTGAACCGGCTGCCTTATGGGAATCTCCACACCGGAATCCGTACGGCTGCACGAGGCTATTTTGACAAACCGCTCGGGGATCTCTCCCTAGCGGAAGCGGCTTTGCTCGCTGGGCTGCCAAACAACCCGACCCGGCTCAATCCTTACCGGAACCCCACCGGAGCCAAGGCCCGCCAGGAAGTCGTGCTGCGTCGCATGATGGAAAGTGGATTTATTTCCCACCAGGACTATGAATTGGCGCGGGGAGAGTCTCTGCAATATGCCCCCCGTGGCACCAGCACAGCTTTCCATGCCCCTCATGTCATCGACTTGCTTCTCACCGGCAAAACGAAGGATCCGAATCCCCTCCCCACCAAAACGGTGCGAACCACGATTGATTTGGAACTGCAGGGCCAGGTCGAGCATTTCTTGGAAAACCTTCTTGCCTCGGTGGAAACCAAGAAAATGCCCGGATCCATGGGTGCCGCGCAGGGGGCGGTGGTAGTTCTGGACAATGCCACTGGTGGCGTGCTCGCGCTGGCCGGCTCACGATCTTACTTTGAATCCCAGAGCGGTCAAATCAACGGAGCTTGGACTCCCCGTTCGGCAGGATCCACCCTCAAGCCGTTCACCTATCTCATGGCACTGGAACGTGGAAAAACTGCCGCCACCATCCTGGACGATCTGCCCGTTGAATACATCACCGCTTCTGGTTCGTACCGGCCGGTTAACTACAACCGGCAGTGCCACGGTCCAGTCACCCTTCGCAAAGCCCTCGCCAATTCTCTGAACATCCCAGCGGTCAGAATGCTCGACACTTTGGGAGGACCGGGCATCCTGAGGGATTCCTTGGAAAAATTGGGGCTCACTTCACTGGATCCCGATGCATCCAAATACGGTCTTGGACTGACTCTGGGAAATGCCGAAGTCCGCCTTTTGGAGCTCACCAATGCCTATGCATGTTTGGCCCGTATGGGTGAATTCCGACCGTGGAGCCTGAATGCCGATGAACCTTCCGCGCCTGCCGAACGCCTCTTCTCCTTGGAAAGCTCGTATTTGATCGCTGACATCCTGAGTGATGATGACGCCCGGGCCGATGCCTTTGGCTATCACTCTTCTCTGCGGCTGCCATTCCGCGCCGCCGCCAAAACGGGCACCAGCACGGATTACCGTGACAATTGGACGGTGGGCTTCACTCCGACTTTTACAGTCGGTGTCTGGGTCGGTCACTTTGACAATTCCCCTCTCCAGAATGTCTCCGGAGTGAGCGGTGCGGGTCCGATCTTCCATGCGGTGATGAGCCACCTGCATCACCAGACACCCCCGACTTGGTATGATCGACCAGTCACCTTGGTGCAAGCCAAAGTGGATGGCATCAACGGCCTGCAACCGCCCCCGCTAGGTCCCATGCCGCGCCGTCTCCGTGAGGAATGGTTCCTCCCCGGCACGATACCTTCCGAGGCCTCCCCTGATGGCTATGATGCTCAGGGACGCACCCTGCTTCCCCCACATTATTGTCAGTGGATGCTTACTCAGGGGACCTCCCTGCGCGAGGAAGCCGCCGTACGTTCCATTCCACTCGGTGCCGAAATCGGCCTTCGCATCGTTTCTCCTTTGCCCGGGGTCACCGCCTACCTGGACGCCGATCTTCCCGGAGACGGGCGACGCTTTCCCTTGCAGGCCGAGGGCTCCGGAAAGGATCCTTTGGAATGGAGTTGTGACTCCCTGCAGATCGAACAGGATGGGACCACCGCCACTCTTTTGCTCCAACCCGGGGAGCACCGGATCCGGGCCACAGACCCCAGAACCGGGCGCGTCGCAGTTTCATTTCTGCGTGTCGAGAACCTCTGAGTTCGGTCGAAAGAATCCCGCCACGAGGCTGGCCCAGCCTTGCAATTGCCTGATTTTTCAGGATCATGCGGGAAGCATCCTTGACCGGTTGCCTCATTTCTCCGCATGGCCGCTTTTACCACGATTTCCGCGTATCGATTCACTCCGCTTTCTGATCTCAAGGCGTTGCGCGAGAGGTTGCTCACCTTCTGCAAATCCCTTCATCTCCGCGGGACCATTCTGCTCAGTGCGGAGGGGATCAACCTTTTCGTTTCAGGATCTTCTCCAAGCATTGAACAACTGCTGAATGAGGTGCGGCAACTTCCCGGCCTGGAGGGACTGGAGCCGAAATACAGCGAAAGTTCCCGGCAGCCCTTCAACCGGATGCTGGTGCGCATCAAACAGGAAATCATCGCCTTCGGTGTGGAAGGGATCGATCCCGCCAAGCATACTTCAACCAAACTCCCGGCCCCCACTCTCAAGCAATGGCTTGATGAGGGACGTCCTGTGACCCTTCTCGATACGAGAAATGACTATGAGGTCAAACTCGGCACCTTTGAAAATGCCCGGACCCTTGGTATTGGGCATTTCCGTGATTTTCCAGAAGCGGTCAAGCAATTGGAGCCGGAATTGAAAGAACGCCCCCTGGTCATGTTTTGCACCGGCGGCATTCGATGCGAAAAAGCGGGGCCGTTCATGGAAGGAATCGGGTTTCAACAAGTCTTCCAACTCGATGGCGGCATTCTCAAATACTTCGAAGAAGTTGGCGGTGCCCATTATGAAGGGGAATGCTTTGTTTTCGACCAGCGTACCGGTCTGGACCCATCCTTGCACGAATCCGGCGCCACGCAGTGTTTCAGCTGTCAAACGCCTCTGACCCTGGAGGAGCAGGAGCACCCGCATTACGTGGTGGGACAAAGTTGCCCGTACTGCCACCAATCGGAGGAAGAGGCGTTGGATTACCGCCTCATCAAGCGTCAGGAGTCACTCCTGAAACTGACCACGCCGCTTCCCGGAAGCCAACGCTACGATAATTACCGACCCATCAGTGTTCCGGCTTCTCACGACCGGGCCACTTTGATGGATCTGCTGGTAGATATTTTTCCACATGTTCCCAAGGATGAATGGCTCCCCCGGTTTGAAGCCAAGCTATTCTTGGACCCTCACAACCAGCCGGTGACAGCCACCCACCCGATCAGGTCAGGGGAAATTTACCGTCATGCCCAGCCCGCCACCATCGAACCGGACGTGAGCAACAAGGTGGTTTTTCTGTATGAGGACGAAACCATGGTGGTGGTGAACAAGCCGGCGCCGCTGCCGACACATCCCAGTGGACGTTTCAATCGCAACACATTGCAGCATTGGATGCGCGAAGTCTACCATCCACAGAATCCCCGCCCAGTGCACCGTCTCGACAGCAACACTACCGGACTCACGGTGTGGGCAAGGACACGGCATTTCGCGGCCTCCCTACAGGAGCAGTTCCATGACGGCTCCATGCGCAAACGGTACCTCGTCCGGATGGTGGGGCATCCTCTGGAGGACGCCTTTTCCTGTGACATTCCGATCCGAGCCGCTCCCGGACGGGCAGGTTCCCGCGGCACGGATGCCATCGCCGGATTGCCCTCCCTGACGGAATTTAATGTGCTGGATCGAAGTGCCAACGGCACCTCTTTGCTTGAAGCCAGACCTATCACTGGCAGAACCAATCAGATCCGGGTTCACTTGTGGGAATTGGGCTTCCCTGTGGATGGAGATCCAGTTTACTTGGCGGAGAAGCAAATCGGGGACACTCAAACCCTCTCCACCGAGGATGCTCCTCTCTGCCTGCATGCCTGGCAGCTTTCCTTCCGCCATCCCATCACAGGTGAAAGCCTGACTTTCGAGGCACCCGCGCCTGATTGGGCCGCCTTTCCCGGGAAGACGCCATTGCCGGATTGACGGTGCCCTGACAGACTGGGTGGCGGTATGAAACAAACCGCTCTCATTATTTCGCTTCTGTTTCTGACTTCCCTCAGTTTTGGCGGGGAGAGCTCTGGATGGAAGGCAGGAGCAAGCGCCACCATCATCACACCAGAGGAATATCTCTGGATGGCTGGTTATGGCGGACGCAAAACCCCGGCAGAAGGCAAATTGACCGATCTCTACGCCAAGGCACTGGCCCTGGAGGATTCGGGAGGGAACCGGTCTGTTTTCATCACTCTGGACCTGGTTGGAATAGATCGTGACACCACGACCGCCATTTGCGAAGAACTGAAAAAGGACGGTCTGGAGCGTCATCAGGTTGCGGTCAACTGTTCCCACACCCACAGCGGGCCAGTGGTGGCAAAAAATCTTGGGCCGCTGCACTACTGGTCACTGGATGATGATCAGAAAGGCAGGATCGACCGTTACGCTGCCACATTGAAGCAACGGGTAGTGCAAACGGCCCGAACTGCCCTGAAAAACCTTGCTCCCGTTCGGCTCCAATGGGGCAGCGGGTATGCCACCTTCGCGGTGAACCGTCGCGAAAACAAACCCTACGACATGGTGCCAAAACTCCGTTCGGAAGGGACTTTGAAAGGACCAGTGGATCATGACGTGCCCGTGTTGACAGTGCGCGATACCGCCGGAGAGATTCGATGCATCGTATTTGGATACGCTTGCCACGCGACGGTTTTGTCCGGAAACCGTTGGTGCGCGGACTATCCCGGCTATGCCCAAAGGGAAGTGGAAAAAAACTATCCGGGGTCCGTTGCCCTGTTCTGGGCTGGCTGCGGTGCGGACCAGAACCCTCTCCCCCGGCAAACGGTTACTTTGGCGGAACAATACGGAATTGCTTTGGCCAACTCTGTTTCACAGGTCATCGCCGCGCCAATGGAGGAAATCGAATCCACTCTGGCCACATTCTACCGCGAAGTACAAGCTCCTTTGGCCAAAATGCCCTCCACGGAGGCACTCAGGGCGCTCAACCTGGGAACAAATTCCTATGAGAAAGCCCGAGCCAAAGTGCTATTGGATCGTATCGCGTCCCAAGGGAGCCTCGAATCCACCTATCCCTATCCCATTGCGAAATGGGTG
>JADZAX010000412.1 GCA_020852405.1 Verrucomicrobiales bacterium | reverse complement strand
CCGGGTATCGAGCCATGCCGCGGCCTTGGGAATGCCGGAGGCGATCCTCTCCGTTTCTTCGATGGCCGCCTGGTGCCCCCGTTTGTAAACATGGGCGCCGAGCCCCCTGGATCCATGATGAGTCACCAGGACAAAAGCTTCCTTCCGGGTACGGGAGGCCTCCAGCAGCGGTCGGACGGTTTCCTCATGCCCGGCCTGTTCCAGTGCTGTCAGAAAGGTTTTCCCAAGGTCAAGCTTCCCCAAATAGGCAAAGTGGTTCCCATCACCCTGGTCAGCCAGATGCATTTCGGCGTGCTCTTGTAAACCGTGAAGAAACTTGTTCTGCCAGACATCTTCGTCGGTCACGGGATGGCGGACCCGGTCTTTCGGCGCCCGTCCACCGGCCCCGAAACGGGTGGAAACCAAGAGATCATCGAGCATTTCTCCAGCCGATTGTCTGGAAAAAAATACCGTGGCCCAGAGGGAGCAGCAAATGTCAGCGCTGTGGGCGCCTGGAAGAATGGCATGGCGAGCTGCGATGGCTCCTCCCACGGGGATGACGGCCTCCCCGGGTCCGGCCGGGCAGGCATCGGGAAGGATAGCCCCCGCCTCGATGACCGGAGTGCGCAGGAGCTGCCCCATGGCCCGGCGCACCCCCGCAAGGTTGACTTCCTCCTCCTGACCAACCGCCACGATGGCCTCGCCGCAGGGAGCGGCCTGATCACGGAGTCCCGGCTTGACGGGAGCTTCCCGGGGGAAATCCCGCTCCAGAAGCTTCAACAAATAACCACGATCCCGCACCCCGCGGGACTCTGCCTCGGTTACCGCTTCCAGGATGTCGCGGAATTGGGGTGAAGGCCGCCAACCGGCATCAATCAGATCTTGTCCATTCAAGAGTGCCATACTGTGCCGGAGAGGTCTCCGGTTCCAGAAAATGCCACGGAGCAACCTTTCCTGCAATCTCCGTCCCACTGGACCAAAGGCCATCCGTCGGAACGCGACATCCTCACAACAGTCTGGTATCCCGTGTTTCTTGCTTTTTCAGGAACGGAACACAGGGTTGAATCCTGCGGGCGACGAAACGATACTGCCTGCTATGAATCTAGGTCTGCAAGACAAACCCGCCCTGGTCTTTGCCTCCAGCGCCGGCATCGGTCGTGGGGTCGCCCAGGAACTGGCGCGGGAAGGCGCGCGCGTCATGCTCTGCTCCCGCTCGGAGGACAAGCTCAAGGCGGCCCAGGAAAGCATCGCAGTTGAAACCGGGAACCGGCCGGAAATTTTTGTCGGCGATGTCGGACATTCCGGAGTCGTGGAGAGGGCGGTGGCCGCGACGGTGGAGAAATTCGGCGGTCTGTGGGCGCTCTTCAACAATGCCGGCGGCCCCCCGGCTGGAAGTTTTGACCAATTTGACGACGCCATCTGGCAGGGAGCGTTCGAATTGACCCTCCTGAGCTATGTCCGGGCCATCCGGGCGGCCCTGCCCCACCTCCGGGCAGGAGGCGGGGGCCGCATTGTCAACAACACCTCAGCATCCACACGGCAGGCGATCGACAAACTATTGCTCTCCAACACCTTCCGACTTGGCGTGGTCGGACTGACAAAGACCCTTGCCAGGGAACTCGGCCCGGACAAGATTCTGGTCAATGTCGTCAGCCCCGGTCGCATCGACACGGACCGGGTGGCCCAGCTCGACGCACTGTGGGCGGAGAAGCAAGGCATCACGATAGCGGAACAGCGGGCCCGTTCCGCTGAAAAAATTCCTCTCGGAGCGTATGGGGATCCGGCAGAATTCGGACGCGTGGTGGCCTTTCTGTGTTCCGAGTCGAATTCTTATGTCACCGGCCAGAATCTGCTGATCGATGGCGGCATGGTCGAGGCCTACTGAAATGACGCGACTCCTCCTCCTGCTGATCCTCGGGCTGTCGCCCGTGGTTTCTGCCCAATACCAGCCATCGGGATCAACACCGCCCACTCCAAACCGGGAGTTCCGCGCCGCCTGGGTGGCCACGGTCCACAACATCGACTGGCCCTCACGGCCCGGTCTTTCCCAGGAGCGGCAGAAGTTGGAGTTGACCAACCTGCTGGACCTCGCCGCGAAAACCGGACTCAACGCGCTGATCTTTCAGGTCAGGCCTGAAGGCGACGCGGTCTATGAATCAACCTTGGAACCATCCTCCTACTGGGTCTCAGGCAAAATGGGACGCTCCCCGGGATACGATCCCCTGCTTTTCGCGGTGAATGAAGCCCACCTGCGAGGATTGGAGTTGCATGCCTGGTTCAATCCCTTCCGCGCCCGGGCAACCCGGGAAACCAGTGCCGCCGCCAACCATCTCAGCCGGACTAATCCGGAGTGGATGCTGCCATCAGGATCCCAGATCTGGGCCAACCCGGGCATCCACGGTGTCCAGGAACGGGCCATCGCCGTGATGCGCGACGTGCTTTCCCGCTATGATGTCGACGGTATTCACATGGATGATTACTTCTATCCCTACCCCAAAAAGGTGGGAGGACGCATGGTGCCCCAGTTCGACGATTCGACAACGTATCGGGCCTACCAGAAAGGTGGAGGCCGGCTGGAAGTGGAGGACTGGCGAAGGAGTGAAATCGACGGCTTCATGCAGCGTCTCTACGGGACCCTGAAGCAAATCCGCCCCACAGTGAAGTTCGGCGTCAGTCCTTTCGGCATCTGGCGCCCCGGCAATCCTTCCAGTATCGGAGCCGATCTCGATGCCTACCGCCATATTTCGGCCGACTCCCGCAAATGGCTCCAGGAGGGATGGGTGGACTATTTCACACCGCAACTCTATTGGAGGATCGGGGACCGCCCCCACAGTTTCAGCACGCTGACCCATTGGTGGGCCGAGCAGAACACCAAAGGCCGCCATCTCTGGCCCGGCATCGCTTCCAGCCGGATTGAAAGCGAAGATGATCCGGGCCGGCCGGCCTCGGAGATCGGCAAACAGATCGGGGTGACCCGGGAGCAGGCCACCGGGCATGTTCATTGGAGTTTTAAAGCCATCGCTCAGGACCGCGACGGACTGCGCGCGGTTCTCGCCAAGGCCTACGCAGTGTCGGCCATTCCACCCGCTTCGCCGTGGCTGGCCCAAGGTCCCGCTCCTACGGCCCCCTCCTTCTCTGTCCAAGTGCTTCCGGACGGACGGGCGTCTGTGCGCTTTGACCGGGCTCCCTCCGGAGTCAGGTGGAGACTCATTCAGCTGCGTGAAAAAGAGAAAGGCCCGTGGACTTCCCTGCGCCCGATGTTTGCCTCCTTTGCGGCAGTGGATTTGAAGACGGCCCCCTTTGAAATCGCGGTGAGGTTGATTGATGCCGCCGGTCAAATGTCACCCGCGACCGTACTGTCCCGCCAGTGAACCACCGGAGTTATGGAGCGAAATACTTTTGGTAGAGCATTTCCTCCATTTCGGAGATTTCGGCATCATCCAGGGCACGGTCATAGATGATCCATTCGGCGAGGTAACCGTCATAGGTGTTGCCGCCGTGACCAATGTTGTAGCGAGAGAAGAGGAGTTTG
>JADZAX010000411.1 GCA_020852405.1 Verrucomicrobiales bacterium | reverse complement strand
CATGTCGGATACACCACCGAGATCATCACGGAAAAGGCGTTGAAATGGCTCGATGGCCCCCGCGACAAAACCAAGCCCTTCCTGCTCATGTTCCAGCACAAGGCCCCCCACCGGAACTGGCAGCCCAGTCCCAAGTATCTCGACTGGTTGGATGACGTCACCATTCCCGAACCACCCACGTTGTTTGACACCTACGAAGGCCGGGCCGCGGTCGCCGCCCAGCAGAGAATGCAGGTGGACCGGGACCTCACCGAGGCGGATTTGAAACTCGTGGCCCCCGGCAATCTCACTCCTGAACAGCGCGCCACCTGGGACGCGGCTTATGAGAGTGAAAACATCGCCTTCCGGAAAGCCAACCTGCAGGGCAAGGATCTCGTCCGTTGGAAATACCAACGTTATGCCAAGGATTACCTGCGCTGCGTCAAAAGTGTCGACGACGCGGTCGGCCAGGTCCTGGACTATCTGGACCAGAACGGGCTCGCGGACAACACCATCGTCATTTACTCGACCGACAACGGCTGGTATCTGGGCGAGCACGGCTGGTTTGACAAGCGGTGGATGTATGAGGAATCGCTCAAAGTGCCTCTCCTGGTGCGCTGGCCCGGCCACATCCGGCCCGGCTCGGTGAACAGGGACATCGTTTCGAACCTCGACTTCGCGGAGACTTTCCTTGATCTCGCCGGAGTGCCGGTGCCCTCCGACATGCAGGGTCGCAGTCTGGTCCCCATTTTCCAGGGAAACACCCCGGCCGACTGGAGGAAGTCCTTTTACTACCATTACTATGAGTTCCCCGGAGCCCACAGCGTGGCCCGCCACTATGGAGTGACGAATGGCCAGGCCAAACTCATCCACTACTATGATGCCAAGGAGTGGGAGCTTTTCGATCTCAAGAAAGACCCCCAGGAAATGAAGAGCCTTTACGGCCAACCGGAAGCCGCCGGCATGACCCAGGAGCTCAAGGCGGAACTGGAACGGTTGCGAGCACAGTATCAACTGCCCGCCGAAGATCCGGCCTCCTCTCGTCCGCAACCCCGCAACCCCGCAAAAGAAAAAGGAAAAGGCAAGGAGGCAGGCGCCAAGTCCCTGCCGAAAGCGGCCTGACACCTCCCTTTTTTTCGCAGTTGAAATGCGGTTCCGCCGCGTTCATTGGTTTCTTCAGCCCTTCCTTCCTTGAAACTCCCCAAGCCCAGCCAGGTTCAGGTCATTATCAACCCCTCACCGGCCCACCGGACACCTCTCCTCGCGGTTCTGAACAAGCATTTCCGGGCCGCAGGGTTGCGCTGGGATGTTTCGATCACGCACGGAGCCGGTGACGGTCGCTCCCTGGCCAAGCAGGCGATCGAGCGCGGCGCCGGGGTCGTTGCCGCCTATGGAGGGGACGGCACCATCGCCGAAGTCGCCTCCGGCCTGGTCAACACCGGCATTCCCCTGCTGATCCTCCCGGGAGGCACCGGAAATCTCGTCGCCGCGGAACTGAACGTCGGAAAGACCCTCGAAAAGGCATGCCAACTGATCTGTGGGGACGAATACCACACCCGCACCATCGATGTGGGCCGGATGGGAGACCGTCACTTCCTCCTCCGCATCGGCTGCGGCATCGAAACCGGTGTGCTCAAGGACGCCACCCGGGAACTCAAAAACCAGTTCGGCAAGTGGGCCTATATTTTCGCCGCCATCCGTCGGCTTCAGGAGCACCCGGTGGCAGACTATACGATCAAGTTGAACGGTCGGGAAACCTTCAACGCCCCCGGCGTGGCCTGCGTCGTTGCCAATGCCGGGACCGTTGGCCTCGGACAACTCACCCTCGCTCCGAGCGTCGACATTGATGACGGCAAGCTGGATCTCTTTTTCCTGAAAAACGCCAACATTGAGGGCATCGTTCAATTGGCGGGGAAAATGATGGGAATCGACCGGGGAATGGACACCACTCCCGATCTGGACGCCTCGCACCTCGTGAATCACTGGCAGGTCACCAGTGTGGAGATTTCCACCACCCCGAAACTCGACATCCAGGTGGACGGAGACATCGTGGCCCGGACTCCGCAGCTCATCGAAGTCCTTCCCGGAGCCCTCACCGTGGTGGTGCCGGCTCCTTGAATAGCGTCACACCAGTCTTCCCACAATACTGTCCACCAAAGGCATTCCCCGGCGGGTCAGGAGGAGGCGCCCCTCCCGGCGGTTGAGGAATCCTTCCGCCACCAGCAACGTCACCTCCTCAGCCGCGGAGGGGTTGACCAGAGATTCGGGAGCGCCCTCGAGCGTCCGCAACCGGGTGCCGAGGGCTTCCAACCGCAAGTCTTCCGCCGTGAGATTCTCCACCTCGGTGCGCACATCCTCCCCGGACAGCGCCGCACGAGTGTAGGCGGCGGTGTCGGGCAGTGTCTTCCAGCGCTGACCGTTGATCGTGCTGACCGCACCCGGACCAATGCCCAGGTAGTCTTCCCCGCGCCAATAAGCCGCATTGTGCCGCGACTCCTTTCCCGGACGGGCCCAGTTGGAGACTTCGTAGTGGATAAAGCCGGAGGTTTCCAAACGGTTCAGGGTTTCCAGATACCGATCAGCATCGCGGTCCGGATCCACATCCAACTCGCCCGCGAGATGCCGGGTCAGGAATGCGGTGTCTTCTTCGTAGGTCAGGTTGTAGCAGGACAGATGATCCGGCGCCAAGGCCAGCGTCTCGTCCAGGCTTTGCTGCCACTCCTCCGCAGTTTCGCCGGGAATGGAGAACATCAGGTCGAGGCTTAGATTGTCGAATCCCGCCCCCCGGAGCATTCTCCAGGCTTCGCGCGCCTGGTCCGGGGTGTGGTCCCGTCCCAGGGTGGCAAGGGTGCGGGGCGCCCAGGATTGCACCCCGAGACTGACCCGGTTGACCCCGGCCGCCCGGAAGGCCTCGGCCTTGGCGACATCGAAGGTTCTCGGATTGGCTTCCAGAGTCCATTCACGGACCGCGGCAAGGTCGATCCGATCCGCCAAACCGGAAGCAAGCCGCAGCCAATGCGAACGACTCAGCAGGGAGGGCGTGCCGCCTCCCATAAAAATGGACTCCGGTATCATCTGGACTGTTTCCAGCCTCAAGGAGAGCTCAGCGAGCAGGGCATCGATGAAATCGGTCGACGCCAACCGTCCCGGAGTGTGTTTGTAAAAGCCGCAATAAGGACATTCCCGGGCGCAAAAGGGCACGTGGAGGTAAAGTCGGCGGATGATGGGGGACATCAGGAGGGAGAGTGCGGGCAAGGCGGAAGGCGTCACCAAACCATAGACGTTGCGGGGAGTCTTGCCTCATTCAAATTCTTGCATCCAAAGCCAGCGAGCGACCAGCAAAGGAACCGCGCCACCTCCCTCAGAAAATACTCCTTGCAAGCCGCCGGGAAAATTGGACCTTTCCCTTGTTCCAGCACCGCACCTGCCCCCCCTTGGAGCGGCCCGTGGTCACTTTCCCCACAACCGACGATTCTGTCATGGACGAAGACTTCCGCCCAAACCTGTACTCCCCGGTCACCCACCTTCCGACGCGCCGTCAAATGCTGGCCTCGCTCTCGGCTCTGACCGGCAGTATGGTCCTGAGCCAATGCGCCTCCCCCACTGTGGCCAGCCGCCCTGGCACTGGGAGCCCGGCCCGTCTGCCCAAGCGGACGGTGTTCAAAGGAGATTCCAAATTCCAGCGACTCTGCCAGCAGGCAGCCCGGGAAAACTGGGCCGCCAAGCCTCTCCACGAGCGCACGGCCACGGTTGGCAAAGCCCTCCTCGGCACCCCTTACGGGAATTACACCCTGGAAATTGACGACCGCATTGAATCCCCCTCGGTCAATTTCGAGCAGCTCGACTGTTGGACCTTTTACGAGACCTCCTTGGGGATGGCCCGAATGGTCCGTGCTCGGCCCGCTCCCTGGCGGGAGGAGGATCTCCTGACCTTCATCGAGATGGAGCGCTACCGGGGAGGCCGTTGCGACGGCTGTTACCTCAGCCGGATGCACCATCTCGAAGAGGTGTTTTATGACAACGAACGCCGCGGCTTGGGACAGAATGTGACGCGATCCCTCGGTGGGGTGCCGATTCACCGCAACATCCGCGAGATGCAAAGCGCCTGGAAGAGCTACCGCTATTTGAGGAACAATCCTTCCTTGATCAAAGGCATCGCCCAGGTCGAGGCACGCGTCTCCAAGCTGCCCGTCAGTTATATCCCGAAAAGCAAAGTCTCCCACATTGAGTCCCGCCTTCAGGACGGGGATGTGCTGGCCATTGCCTCACGGGATCCTTCTGGCTACACCTCCCACGTCGGCTTGGCGTTGCGGGACGGTGCAACCTGCCGGTTCATGCACGCGACCTCCAGCAGTTCCAAAGGGCGCCGCGTGGTGGTGGATCAACGCATTTCCCAGTATCTCAACAGCGGCTCCAGCCACATCGGACTGGTGGTGTTCCGCCCCGGTGATATCTCCAGACTGGCCTGAGCAGTGGCTAAGCCAACACCCCCCCGGACCACTTCCCCGGAGACATTGGTGAGGCGGAACTTCCGGCCACCATACTCGTAAGTGAGCCGACGGTGATCCGGTCCGAGCAAGTGCAGAATGGTGGCATGCCAATCATGGATGTGCACCGCATTTTCCACGGCCTCATATCCAAAATCATCCGTCGCTCCATAGGCCAGACCACCACGGACGCCTCCTCCGGCCATCCAGAGGGAGTATCCTTTGTGGTTGTGGTCCCGTCCATCGCCGCTCTGGGCGTAGGGAGTGCGCCCGAACTCTCCGGCCCAGATCACCAGAGTGTCTTCCAGTAGTCCCCGGCGCTTCAGATCTGTGAGCAGCGCCGCGATGGGTTGGTCCGTGGCGGCGCAGGTCTTGGCAATGGAGTCGCGTAGGAGGTAATGATGGTCCCAGTTCACCGGGGCGGTGACTTCGATGAAGCGCACCCCGGCTTCGGCGAGGCGGCGGGCGAGGAGACACTGGCGTGCAAAGCGGTCGTTGGTGGATTTGCTCCCGATGCCGTAGAGACGCCGCACCGCTTCGGGTTCCGAACGGATGTCGAGCAAATCGGGAACTTCATCCTGCATGCGGAAGGCCAACTCAAAAGAGTCGATGGCCCCCTCAATCTCAGGATTCCACCGATCCCGCTCCAACTTCTCCTGATTGAGCCCTTTGAGAAGATCGAGTTGAGCCCGCTGGACCGGCCGTGAATCCCCGGGCAATCCAAGATTTTTCATGGGCAGCCCCGGTTCCTCGTCCTTTCCGAGGAGGGCGGCACACAGGTCCGGAAGAGCGCTACCTCCGATTTTGGTGCCCTGAAAAACCGCCGGAAGGAAGGCACTGCCATAATTCTGAGCCCCGCCGAAATCGGCAGGCGGATTCAAGGTGATGAATCCGGGGAGGTTTTGATTCTCACTGCCCAGTCCGTAGAGAGTCCAGGCTCCGAGAGACGGCCGGACGAATTGAAAGCTGCCGGTGTGCATCTGGCCGAAAGCCTGGCCATGGTTGGGCAGGGGTGGGTGAATTTACACAGTCAGCTGGAAATGAATGGCGGGATCAATCGAGATTGCGAAACTCGGCCGAAGACAGGAGGACCTGACAAAGCAGGGCTTCGGCATCCTCGGCGGATCCGTCGGGCAACCGGGAGAGAAACTCGCGGATTCTGGCGCGCTCGGAATCGTCCGGCCCGCGTCCAAACGCCATGTAAAAGCCCTGCCGGAGCCGGTCTTCGACATCCGGGCTGAAGTCCCCCAGCCTCTTTGCAAATGCTCCCGCCTGTTCGCGCACGAAAGGATTGTTCATGAGATACAAGGCCTGCATCGGGACGTTGGTGGTGTCCCAGTCGCCGGTCACCAGACCGGGTTCGGCAAAATCAAAAAGGTCCAACACATCGGGCAGGCGATCGCGGACCACCGGCAGGTAGACTGACCGGTGGTGGCTCCCATCCAGATCGGAAGGGACTCCCTGAGTGAAGCCGAACAGGGAGTCCGACTTGTCCCCCAATCCGGCGACGAGAGAGCCTTTCCGGGGAGTCAGATCGAGACGACCGGAAACCGCGAGCATGGCATCGCGGATGCAGTCGGCCTCGAGACGCCGCTTGTTCGCCCGCCAGAGGAGCCGGTTGTCGGGATCCCGGAGGAACGCCTCCTCCCGCCAGTATGAGCTTTGCCGGTAGGTGCGGGAAAGGACGATCCGGCGGACAAGGGATTTCACCGCGTTCCAACAGAGGAGCATCCGCGGCCTCGGACGAATCTTGCACCCCCATACAGAGAGGCAGGGCACGCCCCTCCTCATCGACCGTCTTGAGCTGCCCCTCCAGACCTCCCCGGGTCCACAGGATCCGCAGGGCGTCCGCCAAGGTGAATCGTTCCCCGGGATTCTCCCCTTTCTCGATGGCCGCCCGGACCGCCGCCTGCCCCTCCTGTTCCTCCCGGTTCAGGGCTGCGAACTGGGCTTTCATGGCGGACACTTTTGCCTTGGGCAGGGGTAGGTTGGGGATCACTTGTCCCGGCAGGTCGGGCAACCGGATGAGATCTCCACCGACATTGTTTTCTGACCCGATGGCCCCCCAAAAAATGTCCGCGTACTCCCGAAGATGCCCGCCAAGGCATAGTAGTCCCGCATGTGGAAAGGATCGAACTTGTGGTCGTGGCAGCGGGCACAAGCCACCGACTGGGCGAGAATCGCCCGGGTCACCGTGTCGATCTGTTCGTCCACCAGATCGGCATCGAACTGCTTCCGGTTCATTTCATTGAGCCCTTTCGTCCCCATCGCGAGGAATCCGGTGGCGATCAGGAGTCGCGCCCGCTCTTCCGCATTTGCCGCCGGCAGCAAATCCCCCCGCGATCTGCTCGGTGAGGAACCGGTCAAAGGGCAGGTCCGCATTGAACGCCGCGATGACATAGTCCCGGTAGCGCCAGGCATGGGGAAAGGTCAGGTTCGACTCCCGACCACTGGACTCCGCAAAGCGCGCCACATCGAGCCAGTGCCGCCCCCAGCACTCGCCAAAGCGCTCGGAAGCGAGCAGGGTATCAACGACCCTTTCCATCGCCGGTTCCCATCCACGCTGCGAAACGTCCTGAGTGAAATTGACAATGTCCACGGGCGTGGGGGGAAGCCCCACGAGATCGAAATGCAGCCGACGCAGGAGCACCGGAGGAGTGGCATCAGGAGAGGGTGCCAAACCCGACGCTTCCCATCCGGCTATCACCAACCGATCGATCTCGCTGACCGCCCAGGGAGAATTCCCGGCCTGAGGTAGGTCGGGCCGGAGCGGTTTGCGGAAGGCCCAGAATTCCCTCCCCGCTTCGAGGCTCACGGGAGGCTTCACAGTGGTTGATCCGGGTGACGTTTCCCGGGGATCTGGAGCCCCGGCTTTGATCCATGTCCGGAAATCCTCGAGGATCGCATGCGACAGCCGCGGCTTTTTCGGCGGCATCGTCAGGTCCGGATCTTCATGGGAGATCGCGGTGATGAGCCTGCTCCGGGACAAATCACCGGGCACCACGGCAGGTCCCCCTTCGCCGCCTTTCCAAATGCCTTCCCGGGTGTCCAACTCAAACCGCCATTGGCTTTGCCGGATGCTTTGGAATGGCACTGCTCCACCAGAACCGGCCGGATCCGGCTCTCGAAAAAATCCGTGTCGACTGCCAGCAAGGGTCCAGACATGACCAAGCTGCCAGCCACCCCCGAAAGGAGGACGAGGAATCCACGCCTCCTGAAAAGGAAGCCACCCCTGCGCCGTGATCGCTGGATGACCATGGGCCGACATGACTCCAATCGCGTCATTTCGCAATCCCACGCTTGATTTCAACGACGACCGCAGCATCCTCCCTTTTGGCTCTTCTCCTCCAGATGAAAGTGTTCCGATGGTTCCTGGTGATTTTTTTGATAGGGCTTGGGCTGGCCTTTTATTGGTTCATCAGCAACTCCCGGGCGCGCACGCAAACCCCGGAATATGTGGTCATCAGCAAGGACGGGCCGGTCGAAATCCGGGACTACCCGGACCTCCGCCTGGTCACCGCTCCGATGCAAAACAAGGACATGAACCGTCCTTTTGGCATGCTGTTCCGCTACATCACGGGCAGCAATGGCGATTCCGCAAAAATTGCCATGACCACCCCGGTGCTGATCGACAACACCTCCGGGGAGAAGACGATGAGTTTCATCCTGCCGGAAGAAACGGTCAAAACCGGAGTTCCCACGCCCACCGGTGATGGCGTCCGCTTGAACCAAATCCCGGCGGCCCGGTTTGCGGCCCTTCATTTTGGTGGCTCACGGTCCTCCGAAACCGAAACCAAGGCATTAAAAACTCTGCGGGATTGGTTGGCCGCTCAGAAATTGGCGAGCCAGGGAGAACCCCTCTTCGCCTACTACGATCCCCCCTGGACACCGGTTCCCATGCGACGCAATGAGGTCTTTCTGAGGTTGGAAACGCCACCAGAAAAGCCTTGAAAGTGCCCGGATAGAATGTCGGCACTGCCAGGAGGGTTCTGCGGGCGTCGCGCAAACCCGATTGACGCGGCCTTTCTCCACGCCATCATAACCGCCGAATGAAACACTACCGACTGCAACGCCTCTTCAACGCCCGCTCCGGACGCTGCTTCGATGTCGCCGTGGATCACGGCTTTTTCAATGAACCCGGATTTCTCAAAGGGATCGAAGACATGGCCACCACCGTCCGCACGCTGGTGGATGCCGCCCCTGACGCCATCCAGCTCACCGCCGGTCAGGCAAGGCATCTCCAGGCTCTGCCGGGAAGGCAAAAACCATCCCTCGTCCTGCGGGTCGACACGGCCAACATTTATGGCAGGGAGCTGCCTCCGTCACGGTTTTCCACCATGATTGATCAGGCCGCTCTCCAGGCGGTGCGGCTCGACGCGGCCTGCGTCTGTGTCAATCTTTTCCAGATTCCCGGCGCGCCGGACATCACGGGGCAGTGCGTTGACAACATTCTGAAGTTGAAAGTGGAGTGCGATGACCTCGGCATGCCCATGATGGTCGAGCCCCTCGTCTTCCGTCCCAACAGCGAAGCCGGCGGCTATCTTGTTGATGGCGATGTGGTGAAAATCACCCACCTCGTCCGCCAGGCGGTGGAATTGGGGGCCGACATCATCAAGGCTGACCCCACCGATGACGTCAGTCTCTACCATGAGGTGGTCCGCGTCGCGGGAGGCATTCCGGTGCTGGTGCGCGGCGGCGGTCGTGTCTCCGACCGGGTCATTCTGGAGCGGACTCAGGGCCTGTTGCAGCAGGGCGTGCACGGCATTGTTTACGGACGCAATGTGATCCAGCATGAACACCCCGCCGGCATCACCCGGGCGTTGATGGCGATGCTCCATGAGAAGGCGTCAGTGGAGGATGCGCTGGGATTGGTCCAAGGGAGTTAGGCGGTTCAAGGAGGACGCTATGAACACACCACTTTGCCCTCCGCCACCATTTGTCCTTTCGACCCTGGCGATTCTGGGCCTGTGCCCCATTCCGACCTGCCCGGCGCAGGGAAATTCCACGTCCTCCCCTCCTGCCCCAAAGCAACCCCCGCTTCCGGAAATGCCCCCACCCGCTCTGGTGCGGGAAGCCATGAAACGGGCGGCGACCTTTTTCCGGCGTGAGGTTTCTTTCGCGGGAGGCTATGCCTGGGAATGGCCCACGGATGTCTCCAACGCCTTTGGCGAAGACCATGAGGGAGTGACTCTCATCATGATGCAGCCTCCGGGAACCCCCAGCGTGGGGCAGGCGAATCTTTCCGCATGGCGGGCCACTCAGGATCCGCTGTATCTCCAAGCCGCCCGGGAGGCAGCCCAGGCCTTGTTGTGGTGCCAGCTGTCCTCCGGTGGATGGGATTCGGATTTCGAGTTCGATCCCCGCAAAGCCCGGCGATACCATTTCCGGCGGGATGTTTTGGCGGGAGACACTGATCCCGCCGGGCGGCGCGCCAAGTCTTCCCTCGATGATGGGAAGACAGAGTCCGCGCTGGGTTTCCTGCTTGAACTGGCCCACGATCCGGCCAGCCAAGAGGATGCGCCACTCCGGGAAGCGCTGCGATTCGGCTTTGAAGGTCTGCTCGCGGCCCAGGCGCCGAACGGCGGATGGCCGCAGCGCTTTGCAGGACCGCCCGATCCAGCGGCGCCGGTGGGACCAGCCCGTCTCCCGGTGGAGTGGCCCCGTGTCTGGCCCTCCATGACTTATGATGAGAATTACACTCTGAATGACAACAACCTGCTGGAGGTGATGCGGCTGCTGCTGAAGGCCCATGCCCTGGGGCAGGATCCAGACTGTCTGCCCGCGGCCCGGAAGCTGGGAGATTTCCTCCTCCTGGCGAGACTTCCCGAACCCCAGCCGGGCTGGGCCCAGCAATACAACCGAAACATGGAACCGGTCTGGGCGCGCAAATTCGAACCTCCGGCCTTGTCCAGCATCGAGAGCTACGGAGCCCTCCTGGCCCTGGCCGACCTCTGGGCGGCGACCGGGGAGGAGAAGTATCTTGCTCCCGTGAAACCCACCCTCGCCTGGCTGAGACGCAGTCGGCTTCCCGACGGCAGTTGGGCCCGATTTTATGAGCTGGGGACCAACCGGCCGCTCTATTGCAAACAAGACACCTACGAACTGACCCACGAAGACACCCATCTGCCCACCCACTATGGATTCAAAATTGAGGGGGATCTGTCGGCCAAACTGGATGATCTGGAAGCGCGTCTCGCAGCTGGAAGAGAAACTTGGCAGGCCAAAGAGTTGGGGCCGGTGACTCCCGCGCAATGGGCCAAGCGCGCCCGTGACAAGCGAAGCAAGGTGCGAGAGGCCCTGACCACCCTCGACGGCAAAGGCCGTTGGATCGATCCGAAATCCGGCCGTCTTTCCGCCCGCCTGTTTGTGCAAAACATGGCCGTGTTGACCCTGTATGTGGAAGCCGGAGCCAAGGGAGGAGAGATTTTCACCAAGATGGTCCTGGACGCGGAGGCCAAACTCGCCCGGGAAGAAAAAACCCGTCAGGACAAGGAAGCCAAAACAGGCACTCCGGCAAAACCGTAGACTCCGGAAAGCCGCAATCGCGCAGCTTTTCCGCTTTGCCTGGAGGTGTGACAAGCGGTTACTTATCAACGAGATCATGTTCCACTTTGGCGGCTCCCCTTTTTCACCCACCGGTCCCTCTTCCTTGGGTCGGCGCGGCTTTATGCAACTCGGCCTGGCTGGAATGGCCGGGCTGACCTGGCCGGGATTGAACCGCCTCCGCGCCGAAAGCGGACGCCCTGCCGCCAAGCGGCACGAACGCACCGCAGTGATACTGGTCTGGCTGCGGGGAGGTTGTTCGCACCTTGACACCTATGATCCCAAGCCCGATGCCGGGAGCGACTATGCCGGGCCCTTCCGTCCGATCTCCACCAAAGTCCCCGGGCTGCAGCTCACGGAACTGCTCCCCCGGCAGGCGAAGATTGCCGACAAGTTCACCGTGCTCCGGTCCATGGTTCACAGCGGAGGTGGTCACCCCGCAGGATCCCTCCAAATGCTCTCCGGCGATCCTGATGCGGCCGACAAACGCGTTCCCAAATATCCCGACTGGATGACGGTGGCGAACCACCAGCGACGGGATCAACGGGGCACGTTGCCCAATTACATTGGGGTGAATCCGGTGACGCGCTATGACAGCTTCACCATTGCCGGACCGGCCTATCTCGGCCCCGGTTACGCTCCTTTCGGAGTTCTGGGTGACCCGAACAGTCCGGACTTTTCGGTGCCCAACATCGGCGTCAAAGACCAGGGACGCCTCTCCGACCGGGTCCCCCTGAAGGACAAGCTCGACAACCTGAGCCGCGCGGTGGACCGCTCCGGCACCATGGGAGCCTATGATGACTTCGAAGCCCAAGCCATGCGTATGCTCACCGGCGAAGAGGTGCGTGAAGCCTTCGACCTAAGCCGGGAGGATCCCAGAACGCGGGACCGCTATGGAAGAAACCGCTGGGGCCAACAGCTCCTCATGGCCCGCCGTCTCGTGGAGTCGGGAGTGGACATTATCACCAGCGTGTTGGACGGCTCGCAATGCGGTCGGGTGGGCAACTGGGATGACCATGCGGTGAACCACCATGTCTTCGACGCCCTCAAATTCCGCGCCCCCAACTTTGACCAAGCCGTCTCGGCGCTGATCGAGGATGTTTATGCCAGAGGCCTGGACAAGCGGGTGCTGGTGGTGGTGAGCGGTGAGTTCGGCCGCACCCCGCGCATCAGCCATGTGGCGAGCAGCGGCGGAGGCGTCGCCAGCGCGGAAGCCGGCATCGTGCAACCAGGGCGCGATCATTGGCCCCGGGGCTTTTCCAATATCTGGGCCGGCGGAGGCATCCAGACCGGTGGGATCATTGGCGCCACGGACCGGCGCGGTGAAGACGCCGTCGACCGGCGGACCAGTCCGGGAGATTTCCTGGCCACGATTTATCATCACCTGGGCATCGATGCCAAAAATGTGTCGATCCCTGATTTCACCGGCAGACCCGTGCCCATTCTGCCCCAAGGACGTCCGGTTCCCGAATTGACGGTCGAAAGTGCCTGATTCTTTTTGGCCTGCGCCGAATAACATTGACCGTCAGTCTGGTACCGTGAAGACTGGGGCAACCTCCCGGCATCATCCGCGTTGGGAGAATTCCCATGATTCCATCCCTGCACCGCAGGGGGTTCCTTGCCAAGGTCGCGCAAGCCACCCTCGTCACCACCCTGGGGCCTGTTCTGGCTTCCGATATGGGACTCGCTCCCCGGCTTTTTGCTGACTCGCCCGGCCCTGATTCCTTGGACTTCGGCCCACTCGAACCGTTGGTTCGTCTGCTCCAGGAAACTCCACTCGATCTCCTGCAGCGTGCCCTCGTGGGAGAGATCCGCTCGGGAACCCCACTGCGCCGCCTCATCGCCGCCGGCACCTTGGCCAATGCGCGAACCTTTGGCGGTGAGGATTACGTGGGATTCCACACCCTGATGGCACTGAGTCCGGCGCTGAGCATGTCGGGACGTCTCTCCGGCAAGGAACAGGCCCTACCAATCCTCAAAGTGCTCTACCGCAACAGCGCCCGCATCCAGGAACACGGCGGACGCGGTTCCGAAGTCCTCCAAGCCCTGCCTGCGGAGCCCCCGGAGGGCTGCCCGGCCGAAGCCAACGCCGACAGCCTGCGCGCCGCCATTCGACGCAGGGACACGGCAGGAGCGGAACGCCTCCTCGCTTTGCTGACCCGACAAGGGGCGGAAACGGCGCTCGACGCCCTGCTGCCTTCAGTTCAAGAAGACACCGAAGTCCACCGAACGGTGCTGCCATACCGGGCATTCGACCTGCTGAACGTGGTCGGACAGGAACATGCCGACACGCTGCTGCGCCAAAGTGTCCGCTACTGCATCAATGCCGAACAATACCGCAATTCGGACTGGGACACGCATGGGGAGGTCCTGACCAAGTTATTGGACGAACACCACCTCCTCGGGAAAGCCCCCGGTCAGCGTGCCATGGAGGACAGCTCCCTGGGCCAGCTTGCCGATGAGGTGTTCTCCGGCTCACCGGAGGATGCCGCCGGCGCGATGGCCGCCGCCCTTGCGGAAGGATTCGCCCCCGACGCCCTGGCCGAAGCACTTTCCCTCGCCGCGAACCAGATTCTCCTGCGGGATCTCGGGAGGCCCCCGGAATGGGAGTTTGCCGGCAAGCCCCCCGGCAGTGTCCATGGCGACTCCTCGGGGGTCCATGCCAGTGACTCCGCAAATGCCTGGCGTCACCTCGCCTCCGTCAGCCATGGCCGGAATGTTCAGGCTTGCCTGATTCTGGGAGCCTGGCAGGTGGCGCGTGACCGTGGGGCCCGCAGTGCCGACCTGCTGAAATGGCCGGCCATTCCCACCGAGCGCCAGAAAGCCGGCATGAAAACGACCGATCCCACCCTGCTCCTGAACCAGCTTAATGAAGCCATCCGCGGGGGCCTCCAGGCCCAGGCCGCGGCGCTAGTTCACCAGGCCGGAGCCATCGGCCATGAGGCGGAACCGGTCTTCGCCCTGATGCTGAAATATGCGGTGAGCGAGGATGGAGCCCTGCACGCGGAGAAGTATTACCAAACGGTGTGGGATGATTTCCACTCCACCCGCCCTGGATTTCGGTTCCGTCATCTCTGCGGCTTGGCCCGCGTCACGGCCAGTGAATATGGCCGCCCTGCTCCCGGCATGGCAGAAGCCAGAGAGTTGCTCGGGGTCTGACAAGGGGCTGAAGGGACAGTCTAGTCCAGACAGGCTTTTCCGGGATGAGCGCTGCGACAAAAGTTGAGCAAGCTTCCAGCATCGGGAGGACTTGATGCCCGAGGCCGCCTGGGAGAGGATGCGGCAGTGCTCCTCAACGTTCCAGAAAAAGGGAACCGAAACACTCTGAGCCGGGAGGAAGTCCGCCAACTTGCCGCTTTCCCTGTCCCGGGGGCTGCGCCATGGTGTGGGGCATCATGAGTTCCATCCCAGCTCCCAACATCGTTCTTTT